>JAUSIA010000148.1 GCA_030648225.1 Ignavibacteria bacterium
TATCCAGTGAGCATGAATCTTATTGGGATTTATTTCTCTTACTAATTTTCTTAATGCAAAGAACTCGGCTATAAGAAAAAATGGAATTTGCAAATAATTTAATTTATTCTTTTTTAATGTCGGTAAAATGCCTCCGCTTCCAGCTAATGTCTCAAATTTTTCTGGGAGATATTGAAAGCGATAGACCTTCATTCCATCCATAACTTCATATTTCTTTGCTCCTTTGAAATGCGGAGCTAAAACATAAACATCAAAATTAGAAACTAATCGCTTAGATAATTCATAAACAAAAGGAGGAATCGTATCATTTTTCCATCTTGGAAATGTTGAAGCCATAACAAGAATTTTCGGTTTCATCTCCCCTCGTTTTGCTTTAATTCAATCTTCTTTATTCGATATTGAATATCTTCAAGGTACTTTCTGTTAATTGCAATTATATCATTCATATCTTTATTTATAGCCATTTTTATCTCTTAGTCTTATATTAATCCCGTAATTTAATCTTTACATTCATTTTCTGTTATATTTATATAATTATCCAAGAAGGGGGTTTTAATTAAATTTGGCTTTTGAATATACACTTTTGAAATTGGTATTTACAGAAAGATTTATAAATAATGTAACATATAAGTTACATATGGAACAAAAAGATTACAAAATGGAAATAGTTAATGAACTCTTAAAAAATAACAACCATATAAGAGGCATTGCCAGAAAGATAAACATAAACCATATGATGATTAATAGGAAAATAAAAGATCTTGAAAGAGAAAATGTCGTTGATTACGCTCAAGAAGGGAAAAACAAAAAATATTTCTTAAAAAAGACCGTTGAGGCGGGAAACTATGTTGTTGCAAGCGAGAAGTATAAATTAAACAAACTTTTAAAGAATTATCCTGATTTAAGATTAATTATTGAGAGCATACAAAAAAACCCAAAAATAAAACTGGCCGTTTTATTTGGGTCTTATGCCAAAGAAACAGCAAAAAAGGATAGTGATATTGATATTTATATTGAAACTAAGAGTTCCGAAATAAAAAAAGAGCTAAATATGATAGACTCAAGAACAAGCATTAAAATTGGGGAATATAATTCTGAAAGCCTTTTAATCAAAGAAATAGAAAAGAATCATGTTATCATAAAAGGAGTTGAATTGTACTATGAAAAAAATAAATTTTTTGAATAAATTAAGAAAAGAAGGAAAATTAGATTTAGTGGAAGCGTCAGAGGAAATAAAAGAGTCCTACATATTAAAGTCAAGAAGCAATTTAATTTCTTCAAAGATCCTGCTTGAAAATAATCAGCTTGAAGAATCAATAGCATTAACTTATTACAGCATGTATCATATGTTAACTGCTCTACTCTTTAAAGCGGGAATAAAATGCGAGAATCATGCCGGATCAATAATATTATTGAAAGAGTTATTTGAATTAGATAACTCAGATATTCTTTTGGCAAAATCAGAAAGAATAGACAAACAATATTACACCGGATTCCACATACAAAAAGAAGATGTTTTAAAAGCTATCAAGAGCGCAGAAGAATTTAACAGAAAGATTTTGGATTTTACTTCAAAGATTAATACGGATAAAATGAAAGTTTACAGAAAGAAGTTTGATGAAATAATTTAATTCTCCATCAGCAAACACCCAAAAATAATTTAGAAAAACAAACATCAGGCAACCCTTGCAGATTACCTGGGTTCATACTCACAATCCGAAAATTGCTAATACAAGCAATTCCTTGAAATTCATAAATCTTTCTTTTATTATCTTTCATTTCTGCCTCCGATATTGCTCTTTCTTGATAAATATAAAATTTCTTCGAGGTAACGCCTGTTAATTGCAATTATATCAGATAGGAGGCCGACTAGGAATGAGAAACCTCCGAACATCAATAGGATTAGGCCGAGTAAGAGGGATTGAACATGCTGTCCTCCTTCGCCAAGCCAGTATGAAAGCAAATACCATCTTATCATAGGCACCATTCCGAGAATTATAAGTATACTTCCCAAGTAAATAAAGAACCTCAAAGAATTATACATTAAAGTTGTTCTTACTATTGTTGCGCCTGATTTTTTTATGTGAGACGAAACGGACGAGATTAATTTTGAATTGCCATTGCTTCTTCTTTTGAATTCCACAGGAACTTCAATGACTTTGAGGTTTTTATGACTTGCCTGAATTAATGTTTCATGAGTATAAGTATGATTTGACAAAACGAACAATTTTAATGCCGCCTCTTTACTATAGGCGCGGAATCCGGAAGATGCGTCCTTAATATTATAACCTGCGCTGAACTTTACAACTTTCGTTCCAATAATATTCCCGTATTTTTTTGAATTTTGCATATGAGACAACTTTTCAACTTGTCTATTGCCTGAAACAATATCGGCCCTTTGTTCAAGAATTGGCTTGATTAATTTTTCAATTTCATTTTCATTGTATTGATTGTCTGCATCTGTATTAACAATAATATCTGCTCCTAATTCCAAGGCCTTGTCCATTCCTTTTTGAAAAGTGTAAGCCAGGCCTCTATTTGATAAGTTCTTTATGACAAAATCCGCTCCTGCGGATTTTGCTGCTTCTGCGGTTTTGTCTTTGCTTCCGTCATCTATAACAAGAACTTTAACACTTGTAACACCTTCAATTTTACGAGGAATGCTTTTGATAACCTCTTGAATGCTTTTTTCTTCATTATA
>JAUSIA010000199.1 GCA_030648225.1 Ignavibacteria bacterium
ACGTTCGACCAAATCTTAGAGCCAGTGGTGAAGATATACAACTTCGTGAAGTATATCGCTACCGTGGTGGCAGTGATTATTTTGGCCATTGCCGGTATCAGCTTTATGACCTCTGGCACTGATCCGAAAAAGCGGGATACGGCGAAGGGCATGGCGACGTATGTCGTGCTGGGGTTGTTAGTGATTTGGGCGGCACCAATGATAGTGGGATTTTTAATTTAATTTTTTTTTAATTTTGTATCCTTAGGGGCAGACTAAGGGTATGGCACGGAAGGGAGTTAACCGCTCTCTATTATTTTTTTACAGATTATTCCTGCAAAAGAGAGCGAAATCTTTATTAAGATTCTTCATAGATATACGTCACTATGTCAAAACCGAGCATTATGCTTTTAGTAGACCCTTCATTTGGTGGTTTTGGAGACATTACAGTTTTATTAAGAATTGGAAAATTTCTCATTTCAAAAGGATATATGGTATATTATACTATTGTGTTCGATCCTAAACCATTAATTGTAAGAAGTAATATAATCCCCATTCTAGAAAACGAAAAAGATATTCTCCCTATAATGTACTACCCTGCTGGAAAAGTAAATTTATCGCCAAATCTTGATTTCAATATACTTAAAACACACCATTTAGAGATTGTAAATGAAGTCTTTCGTCACAAATTCTGGGAGAAAGTATATTCTACCTTCGTAGATTCTACTAGTTCGGGAGTTTATGGAGTTTCACTGGAGGTCTTTAAAGAATTCCAAGAGGGAATGTTACATCCAGAAAATGTTGAGGGGGTAAAACTACGTGTGGCAAAAATAGAGACAATGATTAAAAAATTTCTGAGTCCAGCTTCTATTGATTATGAAATCGCGTTGTTTGGAGCGCATTCTTTTGTCTCTGGTAATCCAATAATTCTGATTGGTCAACACAGTGATGAACACATCTCTCCAGAATTACTAAAGAAAGGTAGTGGAAGAAAAAGCTTTGACTTCATAATTGCTCCCGTGCCTCCTCAAAAATCTGCAGGAGTATTGCAAGCAGGCTTCCACACTCACACAAATTATACCGTACTTCCTCGTAAAGACGTTTTAAATTTATTACTTAAAAATAAAAGCCTTGCTGGCTTGGGAAATCATTTACAAAAATCTTCGTGGGGAGCCTATTATTCGGGTACTTTAGGTACAAATGGGTTATTCTTCAAACGGTTACTGTCTGCACTGCCACCTATGCTTCGAAAGCATGGACAGATAACCTATTTCACTTTCCTGGATGAAAGCCACTTCCAAAAATATGTCTTACGTTACTTACGGGGAAAACCAGTAGGAATAATAGACCTCGTCAGTGAGCAAATCATTCAAGACCCATCCAAAAAAGAGGTTATTTTCATCAATTTGCGTGTCAGCAATGATTTTATGGAAGCGATAGTAAACTTATGCTCTCTTTGTTCGGTCTGTGCGGGAGATAGCTCTTTTAATATGCTGGTCAATAATCTCAACCACAACTCTTCATTCACATTTTTTAAGTATTTCAATTATGATCAGAAATATTTCTTTCAATATTTAATAAACACGGTTCACGAATTTGAAACCAAGTATAATCTTGGGCATGAAATTTCACGCTGCTTATTTTCTTTTGGATATTATGAACGAATATTTTCCCACCATTTAAAGAAAGAATTTACAGGATTACCTTTCATGGGCAAGAATGGTCGGACAAGATTCATTGATGAATTTTCTTTATTTGAATCTGAAAGGAATGAAGGCTGGAACGTGTTAGGAAAGCTCTCTCGCACCCGCCAAGATTTCCGACTTATCGAGAGATTATTTTACGATGAGGCGTTAATCAAACAATTTAATACCATCATGCGTGGTCTCCCTGCGTTCATTAAAGAGAGAGATGGGCTTTTATCAGTAGAGGATGTGTTGTTATCAATTTTAGAAGGAAAAATAAAACGTAGGTAATTAGTTTCATTCTCTTTTCAGCGATTGTGCATAAATTTAACTTTAATTTCTTCTCATGAAATCCATCCTTTGTATCTTTGTACCCCTGCTTTTACTAGCGGTAGCTCAAGCCCATGCTCTCAATTGTTCTTTAATCACCAACCACGCAATGTGCAATGAAATTCAAAATGCCAATATTTCTGATGAAGAAAAATCCTATTTGTTAGCCGATATTATGAGTTTGACGAAACATTATCCAGATCATCAATTAGTGCAAAATTGGAATAGTAGAATTTCTACTACTACAAAACCAGATAGTGTACCTGTTCAAAACAGAGGCTCTCTTCGCAATGCATGGGTTAAAATTCTTGCGATTACACCTTCAGTACAATCTGATAATCAGCTATTCATAGATACTAATGGTAAAATTATTACCGGATTTAATCATCAAGTACAAATTCCTTCCGGCACAGCTTATGGTGATTGCCGAACAGAGAGAAGATTAATAGAGGATACTGGAAGTTTACGGGTATATGTGAATAATGTTCTCCAGGGAAGCGACTATACTGTTTCGTATTCAGTAAACTATCCGGACAATACGCCTGTAAATATCAAAGCAGAGTACACTATTCAAGTCCGAACGAGAATAAAACATTACAGATACACCTATGA
>JAUSIA010000203.1 GCA_030648225.1 Ignavibacteria bacterium
GAATTGCTTAAGCCTTTATCTGTACCAGTCATATCAAAGAAAATTCAGTTCAAAGTTCCTGATAGTGAAATAAAAAAAGCTGAAGAATTCCTAAATAAATTCTTACCAAAGAATAAAACCATAGTTGGAATCCTTCCTGCCGGAAGCTGGCCATCTAAAAAATTTGACAAAGAGAGATGGGTTGACATCTGCAAAATCATCAGACAAAAATATAATGTTGTTTTTCTTCTTCTCTGGGGCCCCGGTGATAAAGATGATGCTGGATATATTCACAAACATTTTCCTGAAGATTCCATAATGATCCCTGAAACTGATCTTATTTTAATGTCTGCCTTCATAAAGCATTGCGATATAATAATTGCGAACGATTCAGGTCCTATGCACATTGCGGTTGCTTTAGGAATTCCTGTACTTGGTATTTTTGGTCCTACTGATCCGAAAGGACATGGTCCATATTCTTCAAACTCGGGTTATGTTATTAAAGAAGATCTGTTTTGTATTATTTGCAACAAACTTATCTGTCCCTATAACCACGAGTGTATGAAAGAACTTGATGATGGAAAAATATTAGCCGAGTTTGAAAAAATCGGGACTAAAATTCTGGTTAAGTTAGTCTAACTTCCCTATCCTTCCACAACTACTTTTCTTATATTTGCTAAAACTAAAAATCAATTATGTACAATAAAGAAATACCTTCCTGCAAAAGATTTTCCGGTTATAAACCCTGCTTTCCCGATCATGATTGCTGGGAAAATGGCTGTAAAGACAATATCCCGATTGGAACAAAGATTTTAATAATAAACCTTGATGCTATGGGAGATGTGTTGATGACAACTGCTCAGCTTCTGGTATTAAAAAGAAAATTTCCTGACTCTACTATCTATTGGGTCACAGAGAAGAATTCAACTGCATTACTTTTCAATAATGAATTTGTTGATCATGTTTATCCTTTCGATTCCGAATCAATTTTGATTTTGAACCAGATGAAGTTTGATTATGTGATGAACGCTGATAAATTGCAGAGATCTTGTGCCCTTCTTAATTCATTAAATGCAAAACATAAACTCGGTTTCGGATTAAATGAAGATGGAAAAATAATTCCTGTTAACGAAGGAGCTTATTATAATTACAAGCTTGGAACGGATGATCATTTTAAGTTCAGAGTAAACCAGAGAACAGGACAAGATTATCTTGCTGAGACTTTTGAATTGGATTATAATAGAGATGAGTATGTTTTCAACTTTACAGAAGATGAATTAAAGTTTATTGAAGACTACAAAAAAGAAGTCGGTATTTCAGAAGAAGATCTAGGTGTAGGCTTTAACACCGGCTGCTCAAATCTTTACCCTAATAAAAAGATGATGGTTGAACAACATATTTATTTAATTGAAAAACTTCTTGAAAAGAAAAAATATAAAATAGCTTTGTTTGGTGGACCTGAAGACACAGAAAGAAATGAAAGAATCTATTCTCATTTTTCAGGAAAAATTATTAACACCCCAACGACACATGGTTTAAGAAAAGGTTCTTGCTACGAAAGCATTGCAGATGTTGTAATCACAGGGGATTCCTTCGGGATGCACCTGGCAATTGCATTAAAGAAATATGTACTTGCCTGGTTTGGTGTTAGCTGCTGGACAGAGATTGATCTTTACGATAGAGGTGTGAAATTATTCCAGAGTGATTTATTCTGCTCTCCTTGCTGGAAGAAAGTTTGCCCATATAATCTTGAATGTATTTCGATGATTGATCTTGACCGGATGATCAAAGAAGTTGATTTGTATTTTACCAAACAACACTCCCCTGCTTTTAAATGAATCTTTTCTCTATAGCTAAAAGAATAAACCGCCCTTTAATTCTCGATGGGGCTATGGGAAGTATGCTTCAACAAATAAATTTAAAAGCAAAAGGTACATTATGGATGTCTTATGCAAATATTGAATCTCCTGCAAAAGTTTATGAGATTCATAAAAAATATATTAATGCAGGCGCAGATATAATTACGACAAACACATTCAGAACAAATCCCGCAGCATTGAAAAATTTTTCTAAACTAAGACCTGAAAAGTTTGTAAAGGATAGTGTTGCATTAGCAATTCAGGCGCGAGGAAATTTCCCTGTACTTGTTGCAGGCTCAAATGCACCTGCTGAAGATTGTTACCAGGAAAAAAGAACTCTATCGAAGAAAGAACTCACGTACAATCATCATAAACATATTGATCTTTTGATGACAGCAGGTAGCGATTTTATTTTAAATGAAACTCAAAGCCATCTTGATGAAATAAAAATCATTTCACAGTACTGCCACAAGAAAAATATTCCTTTCATAATGAGTTTCTTTTTTAAGAATGATCTTAAACTACTTTCAGGCATAAGCTTATTTGAAGCTGTTAAATTTGTTCTTAACTATGAACCTCTTGCAATTGGCTTTAACTGCATTATGCCGGAAATATTCAAAAAAGTGTTATCAGAAATTGATGAAAATTATAACTGGGGCTTTTATCTCAACTGCGGAGGTGGTAATTATACTGATGAAATTATAAAATGCGGTATTTATCCAAAGGAATATATCAAATATGTTAAATCAACATTAAGGAAAAAGCCTTCATTCATTGGTTCCTGCTGCGGTTCATCTCCCAATCATATAAAAGAAATAAAACGACTTCTTGATGGAAGAATTAAAAGTTAAAGCTCCGGCAAAGGTAAATCTTGGTTTACATGTAATTTCTAAAAGGGATGATGGTTATCATAATATTGAGACTATCTTTTATCCGATAAAACTTTACGATGTTCTCACCTTTAACAAATCTAAAAGCTTCAGATTCACTTCTGATAATGAAGAGATGAATAAATCTTCTGACAATCTAATCATCAAAGCGAAAGATCTTTTGGAAGAAGAAACAAAGCAAAAAATTAGTGTTCATATTCATCTTAAAAAAAACATCCCAATCGGCGGCGGTTTAGGTGGCGGAAGTTCAGATGCTGCAGCTGCTTTAAAATCTCTTAACAATTTTATGAATTTAAATCTTGATGATATTCAGTTAAAATCTTTAGCTTTAAGATTAGGTTCTGATGTTCCCTTCTTTTTAGATCCAAAACCATGTTTTGCTTCATCAAGAGGTGAGAAACTGGAACAAAAAGATTTAAAAATTAATTATTCCATTTTGGTTATAAACCCAGTAATTCATATCTCAACCAAATGGGCATATAGTAATATTATTCCTAAAGCACCGGTTTTTAATTTGGAATATCTTACACAAAAACATCTTGATGCTCCCGATAAATTATCAGGAACTATTAAGAATGATTTTGAAGATATTGTCTTTGAGAAATATCCCGAGATTAAAAAATTAAAGGGGGAGTTGAATGAGTCTAGTGCATTGTTTGTTTTAATGTCGGGAAGCGGCTCTAGCCTATTTGCAATCTATAAAGATAATTTATCTGCTGAACAGATTATGAATAAGCTTAAAACAAAATACTTTACATTCTTACAAAAGAACTAATAATAACTTTTAGTTTATCTATTCAATTTATTTATTGTTAATAAGTTAACTAACTACACTTTCAGTTATTTCCACAATACTTCTGGAGGCATTAACCCGAATACCAGCGCCAAAAGGAACAGTTACTTTATCGGCTAAATGCCCATGACTGAAGTTATAGACGACAGGGATATTCAGCTTATCTACATAATCAGCGATGACTTCCCCGGTACTGAATGTTTTCTTTTCTGGATCGGGTTCATTGCAATCCATAAATGCTCCCAGTATTAAACCTGATATTTTTTTAAATACTCCCATAAGTCTTAGCTGGTTAAACATTCTGTCAACTCTGTATGGTGCCTCACTAACTTCCTCAAGTAACAATATTTTATTTTTTAAATCAGGCAGATATTGTGTACCTGCAAGAGACAGAAAGGTAGCAAGATTACCTCCAATCAATCTTCCTTTGGCAATACCTTTAACAACCGGAAAAATCTTTTCATTCCCAGGGAACTTTATTCTTCCAAATTTCTTATTTGATGTAAGAAGTTTCCAGAACATTTCCTCAGTAAAAGGACTAATTGAATTATAAAGATCCACTGCAAGCATAGGACCAGCAAAAGTTAACAAACCTGTTTTTTCAAGGAATGCCATCTGCAAAGCAGTTATATCACTATAACCGACAAATATTTTAGGATTTCTTGCAATTATTTTATAATCAATTTTATCAACCAACCTTGGAGAGCCATAACCCCCTCTTGTGCATATAATAGCTTTCACTTCTTTATCACTGAACATATCATGAAGATCTTTAATTCTTTGATCATCAGTTCCTGCCAGATATCCGTGCGAAATACCGGAGCTCTTTCCCACTTTAACTCTGTAACCTAAACCTTCAAGATAGTTTACACCTTTCTCAATTTTAAATAGATCATTTGGTGCAGATGCTGGAGAAATTATTCCTATCAGGTCACCTATTTTTAAACGTTTAGGTTTAACTATATGCATTATATTCTAATTATTTGAAATGGAATTATAATTTAATTAATGCGTATCATTGATACAACTTATAGATTGTTGACGTGAATCAATGGTAGTTTGTTTTTTACTGCTGCATAAAATATATTGACTTACAAGGTAATAAATAAGATTTAAGAATTCAGCATTTTATCATTACTTAACATTAAGTTTATAATTTTTTAACATCTTCCAATTAAATTAGTCTAAATAATAAAAGAAATTTAATGGAATCAAAAATTACAAGAAAGATACTTTATATATGCGGTTCTATGAATCAGACTACGATGATGCATCAGATATCCAAACATCTTTCACTATATGATTCTTACTTTTCCTCTTATTATGCAGATGGGCTTATGGGTAAACTATCTCAGACACACCTTTTGGATTTCTCAGTTTTAGGTGGGCAATTCCGTGAA
>JAUSIA010000215.1 GCA_030648225.1 Ignavibacteria bacterium
TATCATCAATAAAGAACTTTAGTTCGGGCACCAATTTAATTCTTATTCTTGACGCAAGTTCTGATCTGATAAATCCTGATACAGATTTAACTCTCTCAAGAACAGATTCTCTTTTATCTTTTTCAAATACAGAAATATAAACTTTGGCAATTTTAAGGTCCGGGCTTAGTTTTACATTTGTTACTGTAAGAAATCCAAATGCAGGATCCTGGAGTTTCCGGAGAAAGATTAAACTGATTTCCTGTTTAATAAGGTTTTCAACTTTTTCTATCCGGTAAGACATTTTTTCAAATCCTTTCAGAAAAGAAATACACTTGGGGAACCTTCGATGTTAAAAGGTAATTTCTAATATGCGCTAACCCCGAAGGTTAACTTCTACGCAAGCTTCTTTTTAGTTTCTATAAACTTGTATGCTTCAATCACATCACCAACTTTAACATCATTATAATTTGCAATGTTCAAACCACATTCATATCCTGCATCTACTTCTCTAACATCATCTTTAAATCTTCTTAATGATCCTATCTCACCATTATGAACAACTATTCCATCTCTTATTAACCTGATCTTACTATTTCTTGTGATTTTACCTTCCTGGACATAACATCCTGCAACTGTTCCGGATTTAGGAACTTTAAAAGTGTCTCTCACTTCAAGTGTTGCAATAATCTCTTCAGAAACTATAGGTGAAAGAAGTCCTTCAAGAGCTGATTTAACTTCATTGATTGCATCATAGATAACATTATATAAACGTATATCAACTTTCTGGGATTCAGCAAGCTTTCTGGCATTAAGGTTTGGTCTTACATGGAAACCAACAATAATTGCATCGGAAGCAGAAGCAAGAAGAACATCGCTTTCTGATATTCCACCAACACCTTTATGAATTACCCTTACAACTACTTCTTCGGTAGATAATTTCATTAATGAATCAGACAGAGCTTCAACCGATCCGTCAACATCACCTTTAACAATAAGAGCCAGTTCTTTAACTCCGCCCACACTTATACTTTTAGCAATTTCATCAAGCGTAATATGATGAACCTGTTTCTGGTCCTGTTCTCTTTTTAACTGCTGCCTCTTTATAGAAATTTCTCTTGCATCTCTTTCAGATTCAACGACAATAAAAGTATCGCCAGCCTGCGGTACACCTTCAAACCCAAGAACAAGTACAGGAGCAGAAGGAGAAACTTCATAAACCTTTTTTCCTCTTTCATCAAACATTGCTCTTACTTTACCAAAATAAACACCTGCAACAAAAGGGTCTCCTACTTTTAAGGTTCCTTTCTGAACCAGGATTGTACCTGTTATTCCTTTTCCTTTATCAAGCTCTGATTCAACAACAACACCTCTTGCTTCCCTGTCAGGGTTTGCTTTTAAATCAAGCAGTTCAGCTTCTAATAATATTTTCTCCAGGAGTGTATCAACATTCTTACCTAACTTGGCGGAAATTTCAATACACTGGTATTTGCCTCCCCATTCTTCAACAAGGATATTTCTGTCTGCAAGCTGCTGTTTTATTTTCTCAGGATTAGCTCCGTGTTTATCAATTTTATTTATTGCTATTACAATCGGTACATTTGCTGCCTGTGCATGGTTAATTGCTTCAACGGTCTGAGGCATAACTGCATCATCTGCTGCAATAACAATAACAACAATATCTGTTAATTGAGCACCTCTTGCACGCATTGCTGTAAATGCTTCATGACCGGGAGTATCAAGAAAAGTAATGAATTTATTATCCCCAACGTCTACTCTATAAGCGCCTATATGTTGAGTAATTCCGCCTGCCTCGCCAGCAACCACATTTGATCTTCTTATATAATCCAGTAATGAAGTTTTACCATGATCAACGTGACCCATTATTGTAACAACAGGAGGACGCGGTTTTAATGTTTCGGGGTCATCAGAAGTGTCTTCAAGAACTTCCGATGTATATTCCTGCTGAAATTCAACTTCAAATCCAAATTCATCTGCAACCAGAGTGATTGTATCAACATCAAGTCTCTGGTTTATTGATACCATTAATCCAAGCTCAATACATTTTGATATTACATCACTTACCTGAACATCCATCAGGTTTGCGAGTTCGCTTGCAGAGATATATTCATTAACTTTTATCTTTTTTTCTTCAAGAGATTTTAATTCCTGCTGCTTTTCCTGTTCAGCTTCTCTCTCTCTTCTTTTCCTTTTTCGCTGCAAAGCTCTTCCAGACATTGCAGAATCATCCATACTGAGAAGAGTTTTTCTTATTGCCTCTTTAACTTCGTTCTGATCAATTTCAAATTTCTTAATCTTCTTTCTCTTTTTAGCAATTACAGGATCTTCGGGAGCTGCTTCAGCCGGTTTTTTTCTTGGTTTTGGTTTCTTTTTCTTTTTAACAACAGATTCTTTTTCTTCAGCTTTTCCTTCAACTTTCTTTTTATCTCCTTCAAGATCAATCTTTCCAACAACTTTAAGCCCTTTTCTTTTATCAATCTCTACTTCTTTTGGAGCTTTAAAAATTTTTTCTTCTTCCTTAACCTCATCAGTCTCTTTAATAATAAGCTGTTCTTCAGGTTTAAATTCAACTTTCTCTTCAACCAGCGGAACAGCCTTGTCTTCTATTTTAACAGCTTTTTCTTTTTCTTCCTGGTCAGCCTTTTCGGTTCTTTTCTTATTAAACTCAGCAACCTTTTTTTTATGCTTTTCAGCTTTCTCAATATCCTTTTTAAAATGATCATTAATATCCTGAATCATTTCGTCTGAAAGCATAGAATTACGGGATTTAACATCATGTCCTTTTTTCTGCAGGAATTCTAAAAGATTTTCTGCAGAGAGATTATGCTCCGATGCAAGTTTAACTACTCTTAGTTTCTTTTCTTTTACTTCAGGCATAGGCTGTCCGTTTAGTCTTCCTCTTCTTCAAATTGTGATTTAATTATCTCAATGATCTCATTAATTTTTTCTTCATCAAGCGTTTCTATTTCTTTCAGTTTTTCAGGACCTGCTGTTAAAACTTCAATAGCAGTATCATAGCGATGATTAATTAAGAGTTCATAAATATCTTCACCAAGCTCTTCTTTAAGATCAATCAACTCAATATCCTCTTCATATTCTTCGAAGGGTTTTTCCTCTCTTATAACTTCAATATCATAACCTGTTAATTTCATTGCAAGACGGATATTCACACCATTTCTTCCAACCAGGAGAGATACCTGGTCACTGTCTGCATTAACAGTAGCTTTTTTAAGCTCCTCATCAATTTCAATCTTCTTTAATTTTGCAGGAGCTAATGCTTTCTGAATAAAAGTATATGGATCTTCTGAATAATTAATAACATCTATATTCTCATTGTTAAGCTCTCTTACAATTGCATGAATACGAACCCCTTTCATTCCGACGCATGCACCTACTGCATCTATTCTTGGATCCTGCGATTCAACTGCAACTTTGGCTCTTTCACCCGGCTCACGGGCAATTGATTTAATTTCAATAATATTATCATATATTTCAGGAATCTCAATCTCGAAAAGTCTTCTAAGGAACATGTTATCTGCACGGGAAACAATAATTACAGGACCGCTGATGCCCTTTTTAACTTCCTTAATAATTGCTCTTACAGTCTCCCCCTTTTTATAACGTTCAAAAGGAATTTGTTCAGAACGCGGGAGAACCAGTTCGTTCTTATTATGATTAACAAGTATATCACTCTTCCTGATCTGATAAATATCTCCAACTACAATCTCACCCAGCAATTCTTTATACTCATTATAAATTACATCCTTTTCAATCTCGCGTATCTTCTGATTTAAACTTTGTTTTGCAAGAGTTATAAGTCTTCTTCCTAATGAAATCAATTCAATCTTTTCCGAATAATCATCACCAATATCCAATTCATCCTCATTTCCTTTCCTGTTAACCTCTTCAAGACTTATTTGTGTATTGGGATTCTCAACTGTTTCAACTATTTCACGTTCAAGATATAACTCAATATCTCCCCTATCCATATTAACAACAACATCATACTTTGCATCCTCGCCGTATTTCTTTTTAATCAACAACCCAAATACTTCCTCAAGAATGCCGCCCAATACATCTTTATCA
>JAUSIA010000217.1 GCA_030648225.1 Ignavibacteria bacterium
AAATTGAGAAAGGATTTGATGATTTAAAAGATCTTAGACTCAGATTAAATGATTCTGTGGGCTACCCGATGCTTAGGATTGCAGTTGCAAAGTTCAAGAGCCTAACCCCAACCCGATAAGTCGGGACAGGCTCTTCCCAAAGGGAAGGGGCTTTTTGAAAAGTCTTGCCATAGCGCATAGGTGTCAACTTAACAATTAATTTTTCCATTAGAAGTTATAATGATTGTTTTGTTTAAGGAACACAGATAAAGGATTTATATGTCATCCCTAAAGGGATTTTAATTGATTGGTGGTATTTTGTGCTATAAATATCTAATCCCTAAAGGGATTTGGTTTTCATAATCCCGAAGGGATGATATATTGAATAAAATTAAGTTGATGCCTATGCGTCTTAGCGGGATTGGGAGAGGTTTTCGATATGAGCAGTAACCTTATCAAAAAATTCTTCCCATCTTTTTAGATCTTCATTATAATATGCTATAGTATTAACATATTCTTTTTCAGTAACATTATACTTTTGCAGGACCGCCTGTCTTAAACTATCAACACTTTTATCATCTAAAGAAGCTGTATCCTGTGCAATCAGTAGATCTGTATAAATAAGAACAAGCTTATCCTGATCTATTTTTTTACCATCAGCACAATTAAAAATAAAAATGGAAGGTATGAATAGGAAAAAGAATATGAACAGATTTTTATTTAATGGCTTCACAAATCAGTTCATCTTTTTGCTTGCCTGGAATAAAATCTTCTTTTCTTTCTCTGTTAAATTCTGGTAACCCGATTGGCTGATCTTATCAAGTATTCTGTCTATTTCTTCCTGCGTAACCTCATCCTTCTCTTCAACTTCATAATATTTTGCATCCTCAACATTTTCTTGTTTCTTTTTGAACCTGTCAGTGATTCCACCTAAAGGGTTAAAAGGTTTAGTAGTTCGGTTTGATGACCTGCTAAAAACATTTTTTAGTTCAACATTAATTCTTTTATCAAGCAAAATAAAAATGAACCCTGTAAGAGCACCGCCAAGATGAGCAAGATGGGCTACACTTGAGTTAGCGCTATTAATAAACATAAATTCCATTACGATGAGAAACGTTATAAGATATTTTGCTTTTACCGGGATAAAGAAGTAAAGAAAGATATACCTGTTTGGAAACATAAGTGCAAAAGCGATCATAATACCATAAACAGCACCAGAGGCTCCGATTGTAGGAGCGTTACCGCTGCCAAGTAAAGGAGAAAGAAATAAATGAAATAACCCTGCACCAACTCCGGATAATAAATAATAATAAAGAAACTTTTTGGATCCCCAGCTATTTTCTATTTCCATTCCAAACATCCATAAGGCAAACATATTAAAAAATATGTGCCCAAATCCGCCGTGAAGAAACTGATATGTAATTAATTGCCAAGGATAAAAGCTCCACCGAATAAACTCATTACCTAATCCGTCTATAGGAATAAGAGCAAAATATTTAATAATAATATTTTCCACGGAAAGCCCGTTACCAACAGCAATCTGGCCTCCAAGTATTTGTACAAAAAAAACAGCAACATTAATAATGAGCAGATTCTTTATAACAGGAGGGAAAAAACTAAATCCTCCGAATCCTGTTGGTTTATAATATGTGTTCATTAATTCCTTTTATTAATTCATATTACGCAAAATATCCTAATCTTAATCGTAAATCATAATCCTAATCTTACTCGATTTTTAATCCGATTATAAGTACGATTATGATTAAGAATAATGCATAACATTATTTTATTAATTAAAACCTAAGCATCTGTTAATGCTGCAACACCAGGCAATATTTTTCCTTCAAGAAATTCAAGAGAAGCACCGCCACCTGTTGAAACATGAGAAACCTTATCTTCCAATCCTGCCTTTGCAACTGCAGCAGCAGAATCACCTCCGCCAATTACAGTAACAGAACCTTTGGATGTCGCTTCTGCAAGAGCTTTTGCAATTTCAAAAGTTCCTTTTGCAAAATTAGACATTTCAAAAACGCCCATCGGTCCATTCCAGATAATTGTCTTCGATTTCATGATTTCTTCTTTGAACAATTTAACTGTTTCGGGTCCTATATCCAATCCCATTTTACCTGAAGTGATGCTATCAATATCTACTATTTCAGATGGGGAATCATTATTAAATTCATCTGCAGTAACAACATCAACAGGGAGAAGAAATTTTACTTTCATATTTTTTACTTTTTCAAGAAGCTCTTTCGCAAGATCAAGCTTTTCTGTTTCAAGAAGAGATTTTCCAATCTCCTTTCCCTGTGCTTTAAAGAAAGTGAAAGCCATTCCACCACCAATTAACATACAGTCAACTTTATCAAGAAGATTATTTATCACATCAATCTTCCCGGATATTTTTGCTCCGCCTAGAATTACACAGTAAGGTTTCTTTGGAGATGACACTGCACTCCCAAGATATTCAAGTTCTTTTTGCATAAGGTAACCGGCTGCACATTTATCAATAAACTTTGTTACTCCTTCTGTTGAAGCATGTGCTCTGTGTGCTGAACCAAAAGCATCGTTAATGTAGATATCACCTAATGCGGCTAATTGTTTTGCAAATTCCGGATCATTCTTTTCTTCCTGCTCGTGGAATCTTAGATTCTCTAATAATATAACATCTCCAGGCTTCATACTGTTAACAAGTTTATTAACTTCCTCACCAATACAATCGGGAGCTAAAGTAACTTTTTTGCCAAGATATTCACCAAGTTTTTCTGCAGCAGGTTTTAAACTGTATTTGAGATTTACTTTTCCTTTTGGTCTTCCAAGATGGCTCATTAAAATTGCTTTACCGCCATCAGAGATAATTTTTTTAATTGTCGGTAATGATGAAACAATCCTTATATCATCTGTTACATTAAGATTATCATCAAGCGGCACATTAAAATCAACTCTTACAAGTACTCTTTTGCCTTTTAAATTCAGATCATCAATAGAAAGTTTATGCATTTTATTTTCCCTTTTTTATCCGAAACACGGATTTAATAACTTATAGATTTGTTGAAAGCAGGAAATAAAAAAGGGACTTTTTTCCCTAATAATTTATTTCTTTACAAGCTTTAATAAAAGATCCGCAACTCTGCAGGAATAACCCCACTCATTATCATACCAGGATATTACCTTAAAAAATCTTTTCTCACCTTTTAAATTATTCTCAAGTGTTGCAAGGGAATCATAAATTGATGAACGATCATCATGAATAAAATCTGTTGAAACGACTTCTTCATCCGTTACACCAAGAATTCCTTTCAGATAAGTTTGGGAAGCTTTCTTTAAAGCTTTATCAATCTCTTCAATCGAAGTATCTTTTTCAGTTCTGAAAGTTAAATCCACAACGGAAACATCAGCAGTCGGAACTCTGAAGGACATTCCTGTAAGCTTTCCTTTTGTAGCAGGAAGAACTTCTCCTACAGCTTTAGCTGCACCTGTGGATGAAGGGATAATATTAATTGCTGCTGCTCTTCCGCCTCTCCAGTCTTTTTTTGAAGGTCCGTCAACTGTTTTTTGTGTAGCAGTATATGAATGAATCGTTGTCATTAAACCTGATTCAATTCCAAAACCCTCTTTAAGCAGTACATGAACAACCGGTGCAAGGCAGTTAGTTGTACAGGAAGCATTTGAAATAATATTATGTTTTGCAGGATCATATTCG
>JAUSIA010000224.1 GCA_030648225.1 Ignavibacteria bacterium
TCCCCCCCAAAATATTAAGTTTGAAAATCTTACCCACATAATTCACGCATTTGCCTGGCCCTTAAATAATGGTGACATTACGATGTATTCCGGTATGCCAAATCTTAATTTAAATAATGCAATTCATAATGCAGGTAAAAAAATATTAATTGCTTTTGGTGGCTGGGGACAGAGCGATGGTTTTGCACCTATGGCTGCTGATTCTCTATACAGAACAAATTTTATAGAGAATGTTGTGGAACTTTTATCTCAGCATGATTATGACGGAATTGATCTGGATTGGGAGTTTCCTGCAAACATAACTGAAGGACGAAA
This sequence comes from Ignavibacteria bacterium, assembly GCA_030648225.1. Lineage (GTDB taxonomy): Bacteria > Bacteroidota > Ignavibacteria > Ignavibacteriales > Ignavibacteriaceae > RBG-16-34-14. The sequence goes on from JAUSIA010000224.1 coordinate 316, forward strand.
CCTGACAACTCTTGTGGAAGAATTACATGAAAGATTCAACCAGGAAAATCCGGATTGGCTTATTACTATGGCAGTCAGTGCTGGTTCTTATAATGGGCAATATTTAGAATACAATCTGCTGTCAAGTAACATTAATTGGTTCTCTATGATGGGTTATGATTTTCATGGTAGCTGGACAACTCATGCAGGTCATAACGCTCCACTTTATCAGCCCTCTAATTGTTTTGACGGAGCCAGTGATATTGGGATAAAATATTTAATAATTACACGACAGGTTCCAAAACAAAAAGTACTTCTTGGGGTTCCTTTTTACGGCAAAGAATTTAACGCTGCAGGATTATATCAATCGCAGTCAGGGGTAACAGATCTTACATACACTACTGTTGCACCCAGAATTAATAGCAGCGGATGGGAATATTATTGGGATGATTTTTCAAAGGTTCCATATCTTTTAAATACCGCACATACAAAAGTTGTTACATTTGATGATACTGTTTCTATAAGAGTTAAATGCGAGTATGCGCTGGACAATCAACTTTCCGGAATGATGATTTGGGCACTCGGGCAGGATATTGTTGGAAGTTCACAACCATTGCTTGAAACAATAGGAAGAGAGATGGGATTAGTTACATCTGTTGAAACTTTCCCCGAACAAATCGCAATGGGTTTTTATTTATTTGATAATTATCCCAATCCATTTAATCCATCAACTAAAATAGAATATTTAATTCCGGAATCTTCATTCGTAACTCTTAAAGTTTATGATTTACTGGGAAGAGAAGTTGCTACTTTAGTTAATGAGATGAAATCCAAAGGGAAATATGAAGTTAATTTTGATGCGGCTAACCTTGGCAGCGGTTTATATACTTATGTTTTATCATCCGGAAACTTTTTTCAATCAAAAAAGATGATGCTTCTTAAATAAAAGCAGAAACAAGATTGAACCTGAATTATTTCAATATCATCATTTCGTTTCAAATTTAATCATTAATTAAGAAAATAAAATGCAACTGAATTATATCGATTTTCTTATCATAGCAGGATATTTCCTTTTTAACCTTACTATAGCATTAATTGTAAGAAAGAAAGCCACCCGCAGTGTTGATGATTATTTTGTATCGGGAAGGAATGTATCATGGTGGTTAGCGGGCACATCCATCGTAGCCACTACATTTGCCGCCGATACACCCCTTGCAGTTACCGGGTTGGTTGCAAGAAACGGAATAGCTGGAAACTGGATATGGTGGAGTTTTGTTTTCAGCGGTATGCTTACCGTATTCTTTTATGCTAAACTCTGGCGTAGAGCAGAAGTATTAACGGATGTTGAATTTGCAGAGATAAGATACAGCGGTAAACCAGCAATATTCTTACGTGGATTCAGAGCAATCTATCTGGGGCTGCCGGTTAATCTTATAATTATGGGTTGGGTAAATCTGGCTATTGTAAAAATAATGATAACAGTATTAGGTGTTACAAAAGTTGAAGCATTAGTATTAACAATCGTAATTATGTTTTTAACTGCTTCTATTTCGACAATTTCAGGACTGTGGGGAGTGTTATGGACCGACTTATTTCAATTTGTCTTAAAGATGGGTATGGTAATTTTACTTGCGGTTTTTGCTGTTCAGGCAATTGGTGGCATGGATGTGTTAGTTGAAAAATTGCATGAGATTGACAGAACAAGAAACTCAGACAGCTCAATTTTATCTTTCGTTCCCGATATAAATTCAGTATGGATGCCGATGATAACCTTTTTGGTTTTTATTTCTGTGAACTGGTGGGCGTCTTGGTATCCAGGAGCCGAACCTGGTGGAGGAGGATATGTAGCTCAAAGAATTTTCTGTGCAAAAAATGAGAAGCATTCTCTGTTAGCTACTCTATGGTTTAATATTGCTCACTATGCAATCAGACCATGGCCGTGGATAATAGTTGCTTTAGTTGCCTGCGTAAGATTTCAGGATGATCCTGCTTTTCAAGCTGACCCGGAATCGGGATATATTAGAGTTTTAATGTTAGATCTTCCGGTTTATTTACGTGGTTTAATGATTGCAGCTTTTGCAGCAGCTTATATGTCTACAATCGGTACCCAGTTAAACTGGGGTGCAAGTTATGTAGTAAATGATGTTTACAGAAGATTTATGAAAAAAGATAAATCAGACAAACATTATGTAAGAATTTCTCAATTAGTAACTATGATTCTTATGCTCTTATCAATAGGAGTTACATTTTCTATGGAAACTATTGCAGGAGCCTGGCAAATATTAATGGCTTTAGGTGCAGGGACAGGTTTGGTTTATATTCTCAGATGGTTCTGGTGGCGTATAAATGCATGGAGTGAAATTTCGGCAATGGTAGCTGCTTTTATTACTTCAATGACTCTAAGATTCGTATTTAATCTTGATGAAGGTGATCCTGTTGAATTTGCATATTTATTAATAACTACAGTTGCAATAACAACTGTTGTTTGGGTAACGGTAACCTTCCTAACTAAACCTGAATCCCAGGAAATTCTAATTTCATTTTACAGGAGAGTAAGACCAAATCCTACGTTTTGGAAACCAATAGCAGAACAAGTAAAAGATGTTATACCTCAAAAGGATGGCTTATTTAGTTTTGTTAATTGGATAGCCGGAGTTGCTCTTATTTATTTTATGCTTTTTGGAATTGGTAAATTATTATTAGGCGAACCTTTCTTAGGAATTGTTCTGATTATTTGTGGATTTATTGCAGGAGGAATAGTATACAGAAACATGAGCAGGAAAGGCTGGGAAACACTATCGGGTGAAGAAATTAAAACTACAGTTAAACCCTCTCCAGAATTACCTAAGCAGGTTTAAGAATGTATAGTAGAGATATAAGAACCAAAATAGGAATACATTTCATTTTATTATTCTTTGTTATCACTTTTGTATCATGCAAAACACCCTCACCTACAGAACAAGATAAACAGGTACCTGATTTAAACG
>JAUSIA010000249.1 GCA_030648225.1 Ignavibacteria bacterium
TTTCATTAAACCATCCGAAATAAAATAAATTGCCTTCTCACTTTGAAATATCTTTATTGATTTCAAGAGACAACGTTTTCCTACTGTATTTTTAAGAAATCTTTTCCTAAAATTGCTTATTGGGTTCATAGTTATTTCCCATTTTTATATTATAAAATTTTTCTTTTTACTTTAGCTGCATATTTATCATAAATCTACAGATAATTTATAAAAATAGTTTAAAGTTTATAAGTGAAATAGTCAGAAGTATATGTTTTAGTTTAAGATGGCAAAAGGCAATTTAGGCTCGCCTCTGCTCAGTAAACTATATTACTATTTTAATTGCATCAACTAATGCCTTCATTGCTGCATTAATTGCTTTCTGGGCAATAGCCTTAGTCATTATGCTAATAGTTAATATTTCGGCTTCTAATACTTCCTTTTCCCTTTTTATTTCGTTCTGAAACTCTTTATCAGAAATCTCACCGGCTAACCTCGCTTCAGCTAAAGCCTTGAGAGCTTCTTTTTCATTCTCGAATATTTGTTTTAAATAATCAGGGATGCTTTCTACATCATCTTTAATAGCATCAACAGCTGCATTTTTCATATTGTTTATTATGGTATTTATATCAAAGCTCATTTGTGCTCCATCTTTTTAATAAGAATACTTTATTCCTCTTTTACTTCTTCCCCTATAGCCATAGCTATGAATATTCTTTGAAATTGATTTCGGTGCTGCTTAATTATAAAATCACTTACGCTATCATTAGTTTTATGTTGTTCTTTATCATTCAGCCACAAGTCTAAAACAATCTCTGTTTGCTTAACAGATTCCTCATTAAGCGGGCGTATTTTATTCCTGGTTAAAAGTGTTCTTAAGTCAACTTCAATAGTTAAATATTCATCTTTGAAATTAATATATGTTCTTGCAGCCTCCGCGGTTTCTAAAAGAATCCCATAAAACTTATCAATCTCTGCGGATATTCTGATAATTTCATTTTTGATACTTTCATCATATTCTGCAACATATTGAATTGTACAGCCATTAATACCAAGAATTGTTATAGCTAGTAAAAAGTAAAACGTTAATATTTCTTTTAGATTTTGTCTCTTCATAACTGTAACTCCATTATACTTTCTTTTGTAGTAGTCTGCAGAAAAATAATTTTGCTTCCTGTATGCAATAGCAGTTGCTCAAATACAGGATCTGTGAGTTATTCCGGTAAATCTGGTTTAGTCAGTTCTTCACGTATCGTTTTATATTTTTCCCATTTAAAACCTGTTAAAAATTCAGCAGCAGCCTTAGCACCTCTTTTAAATAAATCTAATTTATCTTTATCAGGCATAGAAAAATTTAACCAGTTATGTTCTCCTACATCAATCTTTGTAATCAGCTTTTCATAATCGGGATTTGTTAAAAGAAACTGGTAATCGAGAACGTGACGTGCACTGTTAAAAATTGCCATTAAAAATTTTGGTACATTATTTACAAGACTTACTTCATGGCGGTCATCACCAAGCTTTACTCCGAATGTAGGAAGACGCGGAACTATTTTATGATTATGAAAAACATCAATCGGAAAATTGGAGAGAACACCTCCATCTACAAAAACAGATTCTTCAGGAGGTTCACCTTTATACTTAACACATTCATACCAGTCTTCTTTATTTCTGTTACCTGTCTTTACTTTAAATGGATGAAAGAAAAGAGGGATTGACATTGATGCACGAACATAATCCGCTGGGTTAACTTTATCAGGTTCATTCCAGAATAATTTATTCATATCAGGGAAAATTACTCTTGTCTCAGTTGTAATTTCGGCGGCAATAATTTTTAATTTCGGTTCAAGACCATCAATGGTTCTGGCAATACCTTTCCTTATTGAAAGCCCTTTTGGTTTCTGTCTCAAGGCTAAGAGGTCGGAAGTAGAATGAATATTACTCTTTTTAAGGATTTCAAAAATCCATTTCCTGAATTCTTCACCGGGATTTAATCCTTTATACTTTAAGATATGAGGTATAATTGTTAATCCCCAGAAAACAATAAGTGCTGTCCAGAACAATTTGAATTTAGATTCTGCATTCTTCTTTATTGAATTAAATAGTTGTTTTGTTCTGAATGGTCCATCAACAAAATCAAACAGATCCTGTTTAGTCATAAAATCAATTATTTCTTCTGTTTTTGGTTTTTGTATATCAGCAACAGACGCAAGAAGCATTGTATTAATTGCACCTGCAGATGTGCCTGCAAGACTGAAGAATCTTATTCCAACCTGTTCAAGCACATAAGTATAACCCAGCAGAGCAATACCGTGCACTCCGCCTCCTTCCTGAACCAAATCAACATACTGGTTACCTTCTTCATCTAGAACATCAGAGATGATTAGATTCTTAGTCTTTAATTCCTTTATTATCTGCTGTACTTCCGGATTTTTAGTAAAGTATTCTATTTCCATTTAAAGACCTTTCATGTATTAAACTTAGTTTGGCAGCTGTAGTCAGATAGTCCCTATATTCAGAGTCTGTTGCGTAAGTGTCATTCCGTTCCGCGCATTGCGGGATTGGAATCTTGCATTGCGAAAAGGATGCTGAAATCACCGCCAAGGCGGGATCCCGCCAAAGGCGTGGACAAGTTTAGCATGACACTCAAACCTGTTTTAAAAAGATAATGAATGATATCAATTCTAATTTATATTTGATTCCTCAAGCCTTAAGTACCAGAAGATTTATTTTTCTCCTTATCCTCAGTAGGTTTTTCTCCTGTTCCTCTTAGCTTTACAAGCTTGCTTAGTAAATCGAACCAGAAGGGTGCACCGAGCGAAATTGCCAGTGCTGTAACAAAGCAGCCCAAAATACTGTTCCAGAATCCCTTTGTAAAATTGTTCCATGAACTCCAGCCTAAACTTATAATTTTATTTACTGGTTCGATGTCGGTTTTGTACAGACTATGTGCTGTCATAACAAGACTGTCCAAACGCTTAGCTGTGGCGGTATCTAAGTCCGACAGTTGACGATCCTTTACATAATTTTCAGATATCTGCACAATCTGTTCCCGTGCAGTTTTATCTTTAGATAAACGGCTTACAATTTCAAATGTATTCACATTAAAGCCTAATGCAATTAAAAACCCAGCCACGAGAATAATAAGCTGAGTCTGTCTCTTATACCATCCTGATGCTCTGTCCATTGTATCATTAAACCATTTCTCCAGCTTCTCTCTAAATTTGTCCAGGTCATCTTTTGCATCTTTAAGAAATGAGCTGATGAGTTTTATTGTATCGCTTTGCAATTCAGTTTCACCGGCTGCTTTCCCAAGCACTTCCAGTTTTTTATTAATCTTTTGAACTGTTGTATCATCGTTTGGAGTATTTAATCCTTTCAGAATATCTAAAAGAGTTTTTGAAAAATTTTCCGATGAGATATAAGAAGGAATTTTATATATAATCCCGCTGCTCATATATTTAATAAGGGGATGATCAAAGAAGTCTTTAAAAAGTTTTTTCTCCAGGGGAGTTTTTTTATTACTCTTCTTTTTAAATATCCAATTGAAAGCACGTTTAAATATATTTTCATTATTATCAGTAAGCATTCGTTTGATTGCGTGTTTAAGCATTTGCGCACGCAGGCTAAAAGCTGAAGCAATAATTTCATTTATGATGGTAGCAAAAAGAGAGTAGAGACAATAGATAAATACCAGCCCTATAACTACATCAAGAACAACATTATCCAGCATAGAATCTCCTTAGGAGTTTTAAAAAATATTCTAACGAATTATATATACTGATTGATGTTTTGTAAAAACGAAAACCCAGCTATATGCCACCCCGATGGGGTTTGACTCTTTACTTTTGCGCATTGCTATAAATATTTCACTCCTATCGGAGTTTCCTTTCATATGACCATAGGGAACACCATTTAAGAGTAATTTTCTAAAAGAATCCTGTAGGGATGACATACCTGCCTGCCGTGTAACTCTTCAGTATTTCGGTAACACGGAGTTATATTATTGATTATAACTTGGTGTTACTATGAACAATTCTACAATGAACGTTATGACTGCAAAATGGTTAACCATTTTGCGCGA
>JAUSIA010000251.1 GCA_030648225.1 Ignavibacteria bacterium
TTCCAGTGAAACAGGTTCCCTTTCTCTTCTTCCAAAATAAAATAAGTAAATTGCCTTACATTCCTGTAGAGTTCTTCTTCAGGTGCAAATATTCCCATCCAGGTTCCGGTATTATAATAAAAAGCATTATCTGCTAACCTGTTTATATCGGCATAATGGGTATGACCAAAAACTACAAACTTTACTTTAAGAGAATCTGCAATTATCCCGGCACTTTCTCTTATCTTTATTCTTATCTCATCCGATTCGGAAACTTCCTTTTTTGATTTTCTTTTTCTTAGCCATGTACGAAGGCTGATTAAAAAAATTGCTATTAATAATGCGATTAGTATCTCGGGGATTTTCAGCAAAAAGAGAATATCTAAAATTGTATCCAGGATTTTATTTTTGATTTCACCAAACATATTCCTTAACAAACTTGTAATATCCGGCAGTAGAAGCAGGGCATATAGGGGCAGAACCCAAAGCAGCCCTTTTAGAGGAGATTTAAGCATGTTCCAAAGAAATTTGAGTTTACCCGATGATAAAATTGGTTCCGCTTTAATTCCATCTATTTTAAAAAGATTATACTCGAACCATTTTCTTTTATCATTATCAGAATAAAATTTAGCAGCTTCAAGTTTTATTAATTCCTTATTTTTTTCATCTTCGGCACTTGTTTTATTTTTCTTCCCGGCTTTATTAAATGCTTTTATCAGGTACCTGAATGCGGTTCCAATTGAAGTGATAAAAATATAAGGATAGTTTTTCCAGAACTCGCCAAGATATTTTGAAAGCGGTCTTATATTGTCTGAAAGAGGATTTACAGATTCCATCTTGTTGGAAAAATATCTTATCAGAAAGCTTGAGAGATCTAATTCAATTTGTTTGCCTGCATCTTCATATTCAAACGGGAGGTATGGATAAAGAAAATTTCTGAAGGAAGTTGTATACTCATATTGATTCCCATGCTCTATGTAAAGCTTCCCAGGTATATAAAAGAACCAGGGAAGAAATTCTAGATTAGACCGGATCATTTTTTTATTTTCTTCTTCAGCCAGGTGTTCTAAGTTCGAAATAATTTGTTCCTGAACCTTTGGCCAAAACAATTGAATATCGTGATTACCTTTTAAAATCTTAACGTAATTTCCTTTAGATATAAATGAGGTTAATGCTTTAAAAAATTCGGGGTGACCTTCAAAAATTTTATCAACCTGGAAAACAGAGGCATTTTCGGATGTACGAAGTCCATACTTATAATTAATTTCTTTTGGAGAGATGTTATATTTTATTTTTTCTTCATCATTGGGAAAAACAAGTACCTGGAGGAAATCAAAAAGATCACCATTTATTATTAATAAAGAGGGAGAATCATTTTGATAGAACTGAATAAATCTTTTGAAGTCATTATCCCAGAAGAAATCTTCTGTTGCTGCCCAGACTCCGGTAAGTGGATCTTTCCCGCTTGTCATATGCAAGTCGGAAATTACTAGTATCCTTTTGTAATCCATAGACTAAAAGCTGATTTGTTTGAAAATATTACCCCTCCCAACTCATGTTAACATCGGTTTGCCCCGGGAAAGAAGACCCGCCCGCATCGAAGGAAAAACTACATTAGAAAAAAATCAGTGTCAATAGTTGTAGGAAAATAATTTTGATATAGTGAGTGCGGGATTCAGATACCGGATACGAGATACCAGATGCATTTCTTAATTACATAGTTACGCACATCTGGAATAATGGAGTGGTGGAATACTGGAATACTGGAATTATGATTTTAATTCATTATTCCATCACTCCACTATTCTATTATTCCAATTTCTGAATGATAATAATTACTTTGATAAAATTTCATCAATCCTTCTTAATTCCTCATCACTAAAATTTAAATTTTGCAAAGCACCAACTGCATCTTCAATCTGGGATACTTTACTTGCACCAATAAGTGCCGAGGTTATTGCAGGCTGCCTTAGTACCCAGGCTAAAGACATTTGTGCTAAAGATTGATTTCTCTCTTTTGCGAGGTCATTTAGCTTTTTTACTTTCCTTAGCACATCTTCTGTAATTCTATCGGATTTGAAATATGGGATGTGCTCTTTACCAGCTCTCGAATCCTTTGGGACATCTTTTAAATATTTGTCTGTAAGAAGTCCCTGGGCTAGTGGAGAAAAAACAATGCAGCCAATTCCTTCATCTTTGAGAACATTGAGTAATCCCTGTTCAATCCACCTATCTAACATATTATAATTCGGTTGGTGAATTAATAAAGGTGTTCCCAATTCGCGAAGAATATTTACTGCCCTTTTAGTGTCCTCAGGTTTGTATTGGGAAATTCCAACATATAACGCTTTGCCGCTTCGAACTATATAATCAAGCGCACTCATTGTTTCTTCAAGCGGAGTTTCAGGATCGGGGCGATGATGATAAAAGATATCAACGTAATCAAGGCCCATTCTCTTTAAGCTTTGATCAAGACTTGCAACAAGATATTTCCTAGAACCAAAGTTGCCATAAGGTCCGGGCCACATATCCCATCCGGCTTTAGAGGAGATAATTAATTCATCGCGGTAAGGTTTTAAATCTTTTTGGAGAATGCGTCCAAAATTTTCCTCTGCTGAACCATAAGGAGGCCCATAATTGTTAGCAAGATCAAAGTGTGTAATTCCCAGATCAAAAGCCCGGCGAACCATAGCTCTGCAGTTTTCAAATATATCAAATCCGCCAAAGTTATACCAAAAGCCAAGTGAGATTGGAGGTAGTTTTATTCCGCTTTTGCCGCAGCGTTTATAGTTTATATTTTCATAACGGGTTGCGGAGGGAGTGTATTGCATTATAATTCCTTTTTAATTTACAACTGTAATTTTGTTTATCAAGAGTTATTTATCCAGAATAAAACCATAAGTTTGTCCGTCATTTAAAATAAGAAATCCTATTTTTCTGTCCATCATTAATTCAAGGTACATTGTCTCATCTTCAATAGTATTTATTTTTAATGTAATCCAAGGAGCCATATGAAAATGATGCATTTTTTCCGGTGATATAAGTTTGCTATAAGTTAATAAAGACAGAATATCTTCATCAGATAAAATGATTGAATCTGATTTTATATAGGGGACAAAAACTGTTTTGATTTTGTTGACTGGTACTAAGTCAGTGATTGGTTTATCAAACATATCCTTATCTTTTAATTCTTTTTTCCCAGGTATTGAATCGGAGTTTGAATCATTATTACTAAGAAGTTGTAGAAGACGCTTTTTTGATTGTTCCTCTGTTTCTCTGATAATATTTAGCTTGACTTCTTCGTGGGAGAATTTAGTTGAGTCTATAACCTGTCCGAATGATAAAACAGAAAATAACAAAAACAACAGTAGAGGTAATTTTATCTCTTTATGCATAATTTTGCATTATAAGTTTTATTACTTAATAGACTACATTAATTGAAATCAGAATTTCAACTGGTTGGTGGACGATAACCAGTTTTACCAGCTTTTTTCATAGCTTCAACTCCATCTTCCATTGTAAGTAATGGGGTTGTTTTGCTTGATTTAAATGCACCGCCTGCAGCAACAGCTAAAGAAAAAGCTGCGGCAGATATGGTATCCGGCATTTGAATAATCAAAACAATATCATATTCGCCGAATGAGATGAAAGCACATTCAACTTTTCCACCCAATTTCTCAATTACAGGGCGAACGACTTCAACCCTATTTACAGGTTTTTCAAGTAAAGCTTTCCACGACTCAGTTGCGTAAGCTCCCTGCAAAAGAAAATATGCCATGTTTTTTCTCCTTTCTGTTAAAGAAGTGATTGATAATCGAAATTAACAAAATAATTTTCTATTAAGAAATTTTACTTATGTATAGTTATCCAAATTTACCGGATTGGTAATCTATCATTGCTTGTTTTATCTCAGCTTCTGTATTCATAACGAAAGGACCATAAGATACTATTGGTTCATTAAATGGTTTGCCATGACAGAAAATTATTACCGAATCTTCGAGAGCTTCAATATTAATTTCTTCATCATCATTAACGAATTCTACTAAGATAAGTTTATCAGCAATTTGGCTATTTACTTCTATCTTACCATCAACAACATATAAAAGGATATTTCTTTCTTTCTTTAGCAACTTTGAGATTTAGGACACCTCTTTGTTTAAGTTCAATAAAAGAAGTTATAACATCAGTTAGAGAGTCAATTGCTCCTTTCTCTTTACCCCAGGTTCCGGAAATGAGATTAACTGTTACCTTATCATCATCGAGTTTCAATTTCGGAATTTCTTCTTTTTGTAAGCCAATATATTTTGGCGGAGTCATCTTAAGTTTAGCAGGGAGATTAATCCATAGCTGAAGTATTTCTTCAATTCCTCCATCCTTTTTGAATTCTTCGGAGGCATTTTCTGAATGGACGATTCCTTTCCCGGCTGTCATCCATTGAATACCTCCTGATCTTATAATACTTTTTCCACCGCCAGAATCGCTGTGCATTACATCCCCTTTAAGAATAAAAGTGAGAGTTTCAAAACCTCTGTGCGGATGAGGACCAAAAGGCAATCCGCCATTGTTTGGAGGAAATTCCTGTGGGCCGTGGTGATTAAGAAGAATGAAAGGATCAATATGCTCAATGCTATTATTTGGAAACGCCCTGTATGTAAATAAACCATGCATCGGTTCGTCGATCGCCTGATGGAGATTTTTTATGTTTCTCATAAAATTTTTATTCCGGTTAGAATTGAATACTTGTTTCTGAATGATTTTGGATACTGACTAAAATCGTAAATCACAAATCCGAAATCATAAATCTGCAATCGAGATGGATATCCGCAATTATTTTTTCATGTATTTCCAGTTTCTGGATTTATCTTCAGACATCCATTCAATTGCTGTTGCCATCCTTTTATTTCTTGTCTCTTCAGTTTTTGTTTCTGTAATCCATTCAACATATTCTTTTTGATGGGAGTAACTGAAGTTGTTAAAAGTTTCAAAAGCTTTTTTATTTTTCTTTAATTCGTTGATAAAATAATCCGGAATAACCAATTCGACCTTAGGCTTTTTTGGTTTGGCAGGAATTTTAATCCCTTCATCATTAAGCTTTTTAGCCTGTTTCACAAAATCAATAATCACTTTATCAGGAGGTAAATCTTTTATGCTGGTAATTCGTCCCAGGTTTCCCATAGCATTGCCGCCTTTGTTAAATATCTCGCCTAAATAACCTTTAGGATCTTTAATCAACATATATTTCCAAAATCCGAATACGGCATGCTGTTTAAAACTGGCAAAGCTGCAAAATGGTCCCTTATAATCGAACGATGGCATACTCCACTTGATGGTTTCTTCCACTTCCGGATTTCCTTTATGAATTAATTCTCGCAGCTTTGTTAAAACCGGTTTCGCAAAAGGTTGAGCTTTGTCTATATAAGCATCAATGCGTTTATCTTTTTTTCCCATTGAGTATTCCTTTAACCGTGAATAAATTATAGACCCTATTCTTTAGTGATGAGTTTTTTATATCAGAACCTTAAATCTTACATTTTCATACTGATATTATTGATAAAATATTGAAGGCTCAACAAGTGAGCCTTCTGATTTCTACATAGCAGATAAGAAACTCAGTAACGGAACTGCTTGGCCTATTCCCCAGAGTAAAAGAGAACCTAAGATCCAGACTCCAAATACAAGTATAAAGTATTTTGCTGATGAATCTGACTTGAACATTTTTACAAGACCAATACCTGTAACTGTATAAGCCCAGATAGAGAACGGATCAATTTTACCAAGTACCCATCCGGTAATTGTTGTCTTATCCATATTAGCAAAAGAAGCTATGCTTAAGTCTGACATCAATCTTCCAAAAGCCAAAACAAGTATGGCTGCAAGAACAACGTGGATGATGCTGATGTAAGCTGTTAATCCGCTTCCTACGAGAGCAAATGTATATCCTCCGTTTCCTTTAAAAGCAAATTTGGCAAAAAGGAAATAAATTAAAACTACCAGGAAAAATACAATGAACCCCACTATGAAAATTCCCACTGTCTGTAAAATCCAACCTATTGGGCCTCGCCCCATTGCCATTCTTTCTCTGGCAGATTCCATTTGCTGATTTGCCTGATCGCGGGTCATTTGTCCCTTCTCAACCATCTCATCAAAAGTTGTTTGGAGCTGCTGTTCCTGTTGTTGTCGCGCCT
>JAUSIA010000257.1 GCA_030648225.1 Ignavibacteria bacterium
GTTCATGAATCAATCTATAATAAAGTAAAAGATTCTTTAATGAATGCTTATAAAGGATTAAAGATTGGTGATCCTCTTGATGAGAAAAATCATGTTGGCCCTTTGATTGATAAAAATGCTGTTAAAGATTTTGTTAATGCACTTGAAAGAGTTAAACAAGAGGGAGGCAAAATTATTTTTGGCGGTGAGGTTTTAAATGGCGGTAATTATAAAACAGGAACTTATGTTGTTCCAGCATTGGTTGAAGCAGATAATCATTTTAAGATTGTGCAGGAGGAAACTTTCGCCCCAATTCTTTACCTAATTAAATATATGGGTGATGTAAGTAATGCAATAAAAATTCAGAATGATGTTGTGCAGGGATTATCTTCAGCAATCTTTACATTAAATCTAAGAGAAGCTGAGGAATTTCTTTCTGCTGCTGGTTCAGATTGCGGAATTGCAAATGTAAATATAGGTACTTCGGGTGCTGAGATTGGGGGCGCTTTTGGCGGTGAGAAAGAAACAGGTGGTGGCCGTGAGTCAGGTTCCGATGCATGGAAAACATATATGAGAAGACAGACTAATACGATTAATTATGGTACCGGTTTACCTTTAGCTCAGGGAATTAAGTTTGAAATTTAGATAGAAGGATTACCAGTAGCTACCTAAATTCTTGTCAACCAACCCATTTGCCAAATAGCCCCGACATTTATGTCGGGGTTTATGAACAACCCTAAAATCCCGGACTTTAGTCCAAAGCAGATTTATTTGGGCTAAAGCCCTGCTTTGAGTGTTATTTTTTACCCCGACTTGAAAGTCGGGGCTATTCATTTATAGAAAGATTATTTTGGTTTATACAAGATGATATGACTACTAAATAAAAGACTTTAAACTTTTTGTTTTTTGCAACATAGCTCACAACGGACAGGCTCATCTAAGTAAGGAGAGGACGCAAATATCATTCTACTATTAACTTACAACAGTAAATTCTTCCTTAAACTTAATGTAGTTTATTTTTGCCAAAAGTAGTATTTAATCTACAATCATTATGAAAATCTTTTAAGAATTTCTGATTTAAGCACACCAGAGCTCACCAATTATTTATAAACCGGCAAAATTCTAATTGGTACAATTATTAGTGATATATTCTTAAAGGAATACCTGGAGTAAAAATGGAACGAATATCTTTAGAAACTTTTTTTTCCCTGGAAACCGATCTGGAAATAAACCAGTACAGAATTCTTGGTGGAATAAAAGAAATAAATACCAATTTCGATAAGAGGAAAATTTATCCGGCTTTATCTTCTCTTATTGAATTGAAAAATTCACTTGAACAGATTCGTGAAGAGAAAAAATCTCTGAATGGGAAATTCCCAAAACAAATTACCGGCTTCGATATTAAAAAGCAGGAAATAATTTTTGCAGTTCAAAATCATACGGATAATTATAAAAATATTGATCAGGTTTTTGAATTAATTGATTGGGCTCTTCCTTTCATTAAAGATTCAATCGAGGAAGGTATTGTCCTTTTTGATTTTGTTGAAAAAAACATTACACTCGAGCAGGTAGGCATTTTACCAATATATAAAGATGAAGGTTACTTTATGATTAGCGACAATACTGTATTTGAGCTGCAAGTACATCGTTATGAATTTTCATTGTTTTCATCCGGCAGGGAAAAGTACAGAGCGTTAAAAACAGAATTTGTTAAAAGTGAAAAGCAGGAGATCATTAGAAGAACACCCGAATCTATTAAGCATGAATTAATAAAAGAAAGGCAGGATCTGCCAAATCCTGCCACATTTATTTGTAATACTGACCTTGACTTTCCTTTTGCGGAAACAATTTTTCCAGTTGCAAAAAGAAAGCTTATGACGGCAATCGCTTCCTGACTTATCCTATAGAGAGAACAATTAAATCAGCCAGAATTTTTGCAGATTCATCAAGATAAAGATCATCAGGCGCAGATGATTCCTTTATTTCTTCCCCTTTATTCAGGAGTTCAATCCCTTTTACTTTTCTTCTTTCATTCTCTCTCTGGAATTTTTCTTCTTCCTCTTTCTCCATCTCCTTTTTTCTTACTTCTTCATTCAGTGAAATCTGATTTCGATTTCTGTCTTCCTTTGAATTCTGGATATCCTCAAGTAAATAATCAAATTCGCTGCTTGCTTCAACTCTTTCCTTATGTTTGGTATTTAACAGAGAAAGAAAATCTTTTACATTACCAGCAATTTTATATTTAGTAGGATTTATTTCATCCCAGGGTAAAGCACTCTCTTCTGAACTTTCACCAAATTCATCAGCATCAACAGAAGAGGGCAAAGTTATATCAGGAATTACTCCAAGGCTTTGTGTGCTTCCACCGTTTATCCTGTAATATTTGGCAATAGTTACTTTAACCTGTCCAAGCTTATCATCATTGCTATGTACAGCTTTGTTAAGATCAATTAGATTTTGAACAGTACCTTTTCCATAGGTTTGTTCTCCAATAATTATTCCTCTTTCATAATCCTGGATAGCTCCGGAAAAAATTTCGGAAGCAGAAGCACTAAACCTGTTTACAAGTACAGCTAAAGGTCCTTCATAAACAATATCCGGATCACTATCCGCTCCAACCTGAACACTTCCATCACTATTTCTTACTTGTACAACAGGACCATCTTTAATAAAAAGTCCGGTCAAATCAATTGCTTCATTAAGAGCACCGCCACCATTATTTCGTAAATCAATAATAATTCCATCAACACCTTCAACTTTTAGCTCCGCAATTATTTTTTTTACATCACGTGTCGTACTCCTGTAATCTTTATCGCCTCTTTGCTGAGCTTCAAAATCGTTGTAAAAGGTTGGAATTATTATGACACCTATTCTGTAATTCATATTATCCTGTTTAAAATCGAGTATCTCTTTTTTTGCAGCCTGTTCTTCGAGCTTAACTTTATCGCGGACAAGTTTTATCTCTTTAGGTATAGCATTTATTCCGGCATCAGAAGGCAGAATTAGTAACCTTACAGTTGTACCTTTTGGTCCCCGAATAAGTTGTACAACATCGGTTACTCTCCAGCCGACAACGTCAACCATTTCGTCATCTCCCTGAGCGACACCAATAATCTTGTCGTTCCGTTTGAGCTTATTACTTTTATAAGCAGGACCACCGGGTATTATCTCTACAATTTTTATATAATCATCCTCCTGCTGCAATTGTGCACCTATTCCCTCGAGTGAAAGACTCATATTAATTTTAAAATTTTCTGATGTGAGCGGTGAGAAATAGTTTGTATGAGGATCAATAGATTGGGTATATGAATTCATAAATAACTGATAAACATCCTCATTATCATACTGGTTTATTGCTTTCCTGTAATTTTCATATCTCCTTGAAAGAGTTATAACTGTTGAATCAGGGTCTTTACCGGCTAATTTTAAATTCAGTGCATCGTTTTTAATTCTTTTTCTCCAGATTTCATTTGCTTCTTCATCTGTAGCAGGCCATTGAGCATCTTTTCTATCTGCTTCATAAAATTCATTAACAGTGAAATCAAAAGGTTCTTTAATTGCATTTTCTATAAAGTCAAAACGGTCGTTTGCTCTGTCTCTATAAACTTTGAAGATATTATAAATTGCATTGAGTTCGCCTTTCATTAAGAAATCATCAAACTGGTTTTTATATTTTTCAAATTCATTTATATCGGATGATAAGAAATAACTTTTGTTATGATCGAGCGCTTCTATATACCTATCAAAAATTTCTGCTGAAAGAGAATCGTTAAGCTTATATTTTCTGTAATGATATCTTGAAACTAAAGTATTTACAATTTCAGTTTCTTCGGGGTAGTAATCTTTAGGAGCTAGTACAATAAGTGAATCTGGTGTTAATACTAAAGGGTCAGTTTCTTTATATTGTGTTGAGAATATACCTGCAGTAACAGCCAGCAATAAAAATAAAATAATTTTTTTCATTCTTTGTCCGGTTTGATGTTTCATAAATAGTTGTACCTTAGTACACTTGAATTTAGCAATTGTTCCTGTCCTTAAAAATGGTAATTTTATACACTCAACAATAGATATTCTTAAGGAAAATTATTGAGATGAATGGCATAATTTACAAAAATATTATACTCATACTGCTTCTGTTTGTCACAAGTAAAGCTCAGCAAATAAATCCCATTGAGTATGGTTTATATGTTATTAATGATCAGGAAACATACCTCACTCTTGCTGAAAAAGATAGTAATAAGTTACTTGTAGATATCGAAAAATATATACCTGATATAATGCTTGATATAAGATATGCAACAGATAATAATTTTGTTGATGAAGCAGTGTATAATATTCCCAAGGCTTATACAAGATTACCGGTAGTAAAGGCATTAAAGAAAATTCAGAATGAGTTAAAGAAAGAAGATATTGGATTAAAAATATATGATGCTTATCGTCCTTATTCTGTAACAGTAAAATTTTATAAGAAAGTGAATGATACAAATTTTGTTGCTTCTCCTAAGAAAGGTTCAAGGCATAATAGGGGATGTGCCATTGATCTTACTATTATTGATCTGAAGACTGGCAAAGAAATTGTGATGCCTACCGGGTATGATGACTTTACTGAACGGGCTGCTCATAATTTTAATGACCTTCCTAAGGATGTTTTAATTAACAGAGATAAGCTTAAAAAGATTATGACAGCAAATGGTTTTAAAGCCTTTGCCTCTGAATGGTGGCATTATGATTTTAACGGGTGGGAAAATTATGAACTGATGGATATCAGTTTTGAAGACCTTGCCTACCGGCAGGCAGGCTTAGAAAAAGTTAAAGAGTAATATTATATTTAAAAAAGAAAATGTGAATTTTATTTGGGAAAATATAAATGGCAAAATCTCGCGATGAATTAGAAAAGAAAGCTAAACAATCAGAACCTTTAAGTGAATCTGTCGAAGGTGAAGAACTTCATAAAGAAGAAGCTGAAGATTATAAACCTAAAACAATAATTAATGAAGCGGGGAAAGAAGTTTTGGTTTTCAGCGATCCGCTTCACTCAAGAGAAAAGAGGAGTATTGTTAACTACACAATCTTCAGAGGAAAGTGGGAATTTGAAAATATGGATGATCTTGATGAAACAGATCATGAAAAATGTGCAGTTAATTTTACTCCTGTTAAAGATGGTTCGAATGTAACGATTGCATTTAAATCTCTTAAAGACAGAGTTGAGTTTATGGATTCAATTTACAGCGATAGTGAAATGAAACAGCTTGGCGGAGGAATTAATCTTGAAAAGTTTGCAAACTCCAAAGTACTAAGAACTACTGGTGGAATAATCGGACTTTCAATTGCAGCCTATGGGTTATACAAATTATTCAAAGGGAAAGATAAAGAAGATTAAAACTTAGACTTCTGGAAAATTGGAATGATGATTTTATTCATTCTTTCAGTATTCCATTATTCCAAAATTCCCCATTTGGAATTTAATTTTACCGCAGCATTAAACACATAATCAGAATGTGAATCAATATCCTTTACTTCAAGAATATCAGCAATTTTACCTTCCATATCAACTATAAATGTAACCCGTTTTGCCAAACCATTTTCTTTTAAAACACCATATTCTTCAGTAACAGTTTTATCCGCATCTGAAAGAAGAGGGAAGTTAAGATTATAATCATCAATAAATTTCTTTATCTCTTCTTTTGTATCTGTACTTATTCC
>JAUSIA010000263.1 GCA_030648225.1 Ignavibacteria bacterium
TAATTCCAATTCCATCATTTAACTCTTCATAGCTATCCGCCTGTAAAACATACTCTATTTCGCCTGAAGTAAAATTTGCACCCAAACTTGGCGGATTGATTACGAAAGCCAGAACACCCGGGATCGAGATCAATTGTGGAAAAAGCTCCTGAACAATTTGCTGCTGAGATTTGTCCCTTTCGCTTTGTGGTTTCAATGCTAAAAACATAAAGCTGTTAGTTACATTTCCAGGACCTTCAAAGCCAAGCCCTGTAGCAGTAAAAAGAGCACGGCGTTCCGGAAGTGCAAGCAAACGCTTTTCTATTTCTCTTACATAACTGTCTGTATATTCTAAAGTGGCTCCTTCAGGTGCAATCACAATACCAAAACCAACGCTCCGGTCTTCTATAGGTGCAAGTTCACTTGGAAGGAACATGAACAAGACAAAACTTAAAACTATGAGTATAACTCCACCAGCAATAGTTAAACCCCGGTGACGAAGAGCTCCTCTTAAAATTCTGTCATACGTTCGGTTAAGGGATTCAAAGAATTTATCAAATGAACGTGATGCCCATCCTTTGCCGGTGTGATGAAGCGGTTTAAGAATCTTTGATGAAACCATTGGAGTCAAGGTTAACGCAACAAAACCTGAAACTAAAACAGCCACCGCAACTGCTACACCAAACTCATTAAATAATCTTCCAACAGTTCCGGTAAGGAATGCGAGAGGCACAAATACTGCAACAAGAGAAATTGTTGTGGCAACAACGGCAAAACCAATCTCTTTACTTCCATCAATAGCAGCCTGCCATCTTGTTTTTCCCATCTCCATGTGGCGGTATATATTTTCAAGCATAACAATAGCATCATCTACAACTAATCCGATTGACAATACAAACCCCAGCAAAGTAAGAATATTGATAGTAAAGCCGGCAAAGTAAACTACGGTAAGTGCACCAATAATAGAAATCGGGATTGCAAGGGATGGAATGACGGTTGCGCGGAAGCTTTTCAAAAATGCTAAGACCACAAGTATTACCAGGGCAATAGCTATGAGCAACGTTTCTTGTACTTCAGAAATTGATTCATTAATGAAGGTGGAGCTATCATACGCAACATTGAGCTTCATACCTTCTGGTAAAAGCTGTTTTAACTCCTCTAAAACAGAATGAATTTCTTTAGCCACATCAATAGTGCTTGCCTTAGATTGCTTTACTATTCCTAACCCTACTGCCGGCTTACCATTGTAACGAGCTGCTGTACGTTCATCTTCTGCACCAACATTAACATCTGCAACATCACGCAAACGGACAATATTAGTTCCCTTTTGTGAAATTATAATCGCTCCAAATTCTTCCGCCGTAGTAAGCTCACCTCTTGTACGAACTGCAAATTCCCGCAAATTACCTTCAATTCTACCACCGGGAATTTCTACATTCTCACTTAGGATAGCTTGTTCGATGTCCTGAGTGGTAAGTCCATGTGCAGCCATTCGCAGTGGATCAAGCCAAACACGCATAGCATAACGACGTTCTCCACCGATAAACACCGAACCAACTCCGGGAAGACGCTGAATTCTTTCTTTCAGCACACGGTCGGCAATGTCAGTCAATTCCAGTTCATTATGGCTCTCGCTGTAAAGAGCAAGCCAAAGTATCGGCTGAGCATTAGCATCAACTTTTGAGATAACAGGATCTTCAATCTCCTGGAGAAGTACACCGCGAATACGTGAGACACGATCGCGCACATCATTAGCGGCTTCATTTACATCGCGGCCTAATTCGAATTCAATTGTAATAACCGATCCCTCTTCACGGCTTGAAGAGGTCAGAGTTTTAACTCCTTCAAGGGTTGCAAATTGTTCTTCAAGCGGATCAGTAATTTCAGTTTCCACAACGCTTGGGCTTGCACCCCGGTATAACGTTACAACTGAAACAATTGGCGGATCAATATCGGGGTATTCACGAACGGGTAATCGGATAAAAGAAATTATACCAAAAAGTATGATCGCAAGGCTCATTACACTGGCTAATACCGGTCGTTGTATTGATATATGACTAAGCTTCATGTTTCTTATTCCTCATCGGGATAATAAATAAATCTGTTCAACTATTGCTTTGTTGTATCTTGCGTAGTAACAGGCATGACCTTTGCGCCATCAAAAAGTTTTTGATGCCCTGCTTTCACTACTTGTTCTCCTTCTTTTAAACCTTTAACTACTTCTACAACTTCAGGCAATTGTGTTCCAAGAGTAATTTCTGAGCGTGCAACTGTACTATCAGGTTTAACAATAAAAACAAAGGATTGATTACCGCTTGCAAAGACAGATTCACTTGGGATAGTTAATGCATTTGGCCGTTCGCTAAGAACAACTGATACATTAGCTGACATACCCGGAAGAAATTTTCTGCCGGGATTTGGTAAACGAACCACAACTCTTGCAGTCCGCATTGACGGATCCACAACCGGTTCAATTACAACTACTTTTCCCTTTACTTTACGATCAGGATAAGCACTTGTAGAAACAGTAACTTCTGAACCTCTTTTTAGTTCGGACAGGAAGCGTTCCGGAAGAGATAAGGTTACCCGAATTTCATCAATGTTCGCAAGCTCTGTTATTATTTCTCCCGCTCTTAAAAAAGCACCAACACTTACTCTGCGGGAGCCTACCATCCCACTGAATGGCGCAATGATGCGTGTTTTGTTTAAACGTGCTTTAGCAATCTCAAGATTCGCTTCAGCAACTTTTAAATCTGCGGCTGCATTGTCCAGAGATTGGGGCGTACCAACTTTCTGTTCAACAAGAGTTTTGCTGCGGTTATAGTTTGCCTTGCTTTGTGTAAACAGAGCTTCTGTGCGCTGAACTTCGGCAGCAAGCTGAGAATCGTCCAACTGAGCAATTAGTTCTCCACTTTTAACATAACTCCCTTCTTCAAAAGGAAGACTGACAATTGCAGCATCTATTTCGGAAACAACAGTAATAGCTTCAATCGCTTCAATAGTACCGACCGCTTCGAACTGGTCGGCAACATTCTGCACTTTTACCTTGGCAACTTCCACCGGCATTGGCGGCATTGAAAATTGTTCCCCTGCTGCTTCCTGATCTGAGCACCCGGAGATTAACATTAATAATAACGCAAAGGTAACAGAGAGAAAGACTTTCGATGATATACCCGCTGCATCGAATGTGAAGTGATTTCTTTTTTTAATCATATTGAATCCTTTATAATAAAAATTTTACTCTACCTAAATCTGAAATAATTGTTTCAATGAGATGCTGCTTTAAAAAGCAACTAATATCTCTCAACCTTTAATTTCTTTTTATAATTTGAAAGGGTTAAAATAAAGAGTTGTTAATTTATAACATAGGTAAAAAAGTTTTTTTAATTATGAAAAGTAATTAAAGAAACATAAAAAATCCATCATCAGAAGATAATTCCTGCTTTCTAAATTTTCTAATTAGATTTAGTTTAAGATTGAAAATTTTTCTTAAATCATCAATCGAGGTCTGGGTAGTTATTATAATCTTCAATTTAATCCTTTTGAAGTATAATTGTGATTTTGTGAAAGAGTAGAGTTAAATATTGATAATTAATCGTTTGTAAGAAACAGAAATTATATTTTGCTTACAAAATTATTTCTGGACAAATCTGGTACAAAAAATTTTCGTTAATATATCTTTATCTGAGAATCTCAAAGTCCGACAGTAAATTCATATCTATCAAAAGAAATTCTTACCCGTAAAACTTTCCAGAGAATTTTTTTAATAAAGAAAAATAATTTTTCCTTTTGTACATCTGGTGGCATATAATTTTCGGCAGATGCATTCAATCAATTCGTCAATACAAATATCATTATGAGGCAAGCTTAGTGAAAAGTGGATACAATTTAAATAAGATTAATGATTGGGACGAAAAAGCAGTTGTCCACATATTGTCCAGGACTGTGTTTGGTTATACACAACAGGACATTGACTTTGCTTTAAGTATATCCCTTGATGAGTTTGTTGACAATCGTTTATTAGCAAACACACCTGAGCCGGATCCTCCATTTTGGGTATATGATTCTTCCTCTGATAATTCAACTGAAAGAACAAGAGAATTAACATACTGGTGGTATAACCAAATGATCAGGCAGGGATATTCCTTCCGTGAAAAAATGGTTTT
>JAUSIA010000276.1 GCA_030648225.1 Ignavibacteria bacterium
AGGTAAAGAAGCCCCATATAAATTGTAAATAAATCTCTTTGGTCGCGGTAAAATGATCTTAAAGTTTTATATCTGTCAATTTGAGTTTGCTGGTAGAGATTTCTGTAGTCAACATATAAATCGTTATTATAAATCCAACCATAGACCAGCAAAGCAGCAGCTCCCCAGATTATAGGAGCTTTAATGTAGGATTCATTATAGATCTGCCCTAAACCAGGAACAACGGCACTTTGAAGAACAGCAAACCATGGGGATTTTTCCATTACAAAAATTGTATCAGTTTCTTCGGATAGAGTTGTATCTTTCTGTGAGTATAAAGCTGATGAAAAAAGAAAAATCAGGATTAAACTCTTAACTGTAATTTTTATTGATGATTTCAAAAAGTTCAAAGAGTCTTTCCAATTCATCAGTTGAATAAAATTCGATCATAATCTCGCCAGAACCATCCTGCTTCTGCCTGCAGGAAACTTTTGTTCCAAATATTTTTTGCAGTTTATCTTCTATATTTCTCATCTCTGCATTGGAAGAAGTGCGGAGTGTTGAAGTAACAGATCTTTTTTTATTTTCAGGTGATTCAACCAGCTTTTTTACAAGCTGTTCAACTTTTCTTACAGAAAGATTATTTTCTTTAATTCTTTTTAAAGCCTCAAGCTGTAACTCTTCACCTGGAAGATTTATTAAAGCTCTTGCATGACCTGAAGTGATTTCTTCTTTTATAAGGCTATCCTGTAACTCCTGCGGCAGCTTTAACAACCTGATAGTATTAGCTACAGTTGTTCTATCCTTTCCGACTTTATCAGCTATTTGTTCCTGTGTAAGGTGACATTCTTCCATTAATCTTCTATATGCAATACCGATTTCTATAGGATTAAGCTTTTCCCTCTGAATGTTTTCAATAAGTGCAAGAGCTAGCATTGCCTCATCTGTATCTACTTTAATTATATATGCAGGAATATCTTTCATCCCGATTTCAATACATGCTTTTAACCTTCTTTCGCCGGAGATTAATTCATAAAGATTCGATGCTTTTCTTCTTACTGTAATCGGTTGAATAAGACCATTAGATAAAATAGATTTTTTCAGTTCTTCAAAAGCTTCCGGGTCGAAATATGTCCTTGGCTGAAAAGGATTTGGCGAAATATTTCCAACTAAAATTTTGGCAAGAAAATCAGTTTTTTCTCCATCATCTTTCTGAAGACTAGAATAATCTGCAGAGGTTTCTTCTTCTTTAAATCTTTGGGGATTCATCAAAGCATCTAATCCCCTTCCTAAACCTGTTTTCATTTTACTCATTTTTAGTTTTGATTAACCTTAATTTTATTTCTCTCAAGAAGCTCTGAAGCAAGAGCCATATAATTTTTTGACCCGGTAGAAACGGCATCATAAAGAATAATAGGTTTGCCAAAGCTTGGTGCTTCTGAGATTCTTACATTACGGTGAATAACTGTTTTAAAAACCTTATCACCAAAATATTTTCTGACTTCTTCAGCAACCTGCTGTGAAAGTCTTAATCTTGAATCATACATTGTTAAAAGAACACCTTCAATAGATAAATCCTTGTTAAAGTGCTGTTTAACAATATTGATTGTATTTAACAATTGTCCAAGTCCCTCAAGTGCAAAATACTCACATTGAACCGGAATAAGTACAGAATCTGATGCTGTAAGAGAATTTAATGTTAATAAACCAAGTGAAGGAGGACAATCAATAATTATAAAATCATATTTGTCCTGAGTTCCGTTAAGAGCTTTTTTTAATAATGTTTCCCTGTCGGGAAAATCAACCATTTCAATTTCAGCACCAACAAGATTAATGTTTGAAGGAAGCAGATCCATAAAGGGCATATATGTGCTGATAATTACCTCATCCATTCTTTTAGTGCCAATAAGGACTTCATAAACGGAAGGGTTTTGATCACTTACTCCTAATCCTGATGAAGAGTTTGCCTGGGGATCAATATCTATAAGCAATGTTTTCTTTTCTGCGGCGGCAATAAGAGATGAAACATTAATTGATGTTGTAGTTTTACCTACTCCTCCCTTCTGGTTTGTAATGGAAATTATTTTAGCCAATAAATTCTCTTTTTAATTTATAATCGTCCTTCTTAATGACCATTAGCATACGTAAACCGTTGAAACGGTTATTACCTCGATCTTTTTAGGTTAACACCTGACTTAAGTCAGGTGTTAACGTGTAGTACTTAAAAACACATTAACCGTTTCAACGGTTTTTAAATTTAGATGGTCAACTTGAAATCAAAATTATTTTTCCTGCAAAGATACATTAGAAAAAGTTTGATGAAAACACCGGATAAATAAAAAATTAAAGAGACCTTTTAAAAAATTCATTATGTTATACCCGAAGAAATAGGAATCCATTTCTTTTCTTTTTATTCCCTTATGCCTTGCTGTCAGGCAGCTTTCGTAGGAATGGTTTGTTCTTTTTTTGTAATTGATGTGGATATGTCATCCCTAAAGGGATTCTATTAATTTTCTTATTCATTTTTCTATAAATATGTCATCCTTCCGGGATTATAAAATTCAAATCCCGTTAGGGATGAAATAATTATAGGAAAGAGTACCACAATAAAATTTAAATCCCGTTAGGGATGATATAAACCATTGTTTCATTAAATAAGTCAAATATATTTTTTCAGTAGAGTAATTTTTGAAAATTACTTAATGCTTTTGAGTGAATAAATTTCAGTAATTCCAGTTTAAGATTTTCATTCAGTTTTTCTCTTTCCTCCCCTATCCTTTTGAATATTGTTTTTGTTACCCTGAATTTTTCTTCCTTCAATGAATTCATATTTTGTCTTAATACATCGAGATCTCTTATTTTTCCTGAAAAGTCCTGAAGAAATTCGACCCGTTTGTAAAATATTAAAAATTTCTTTTTATCAAAACAGGAGATAAATAGTTCCATGCTATATCTTACCCGCCTGAGAGCAATTCTAACTAAATGCAGGTTCTCAACAGTTTCATTTTCAAAAAAAAATCTGATTGCAGAAAGAAGATGTTCGAGTCTTTGAAACATAATTAGCTTTGCAGAATCACAAAATAGTTTATGATTATTAAGACCATCTATTTCCCATTTCTTTGTCATAAAAATCAGGTGAGGAAAACTTTTATAAATCCTTTAATTGTCTGAAAAGGACGCATCTTACTTTTTTCTGATCCATAAATTGTCGGAATACTAATGAAATCTATTCTCAAATTATTATTTGTGGCTTTAACAATCATTTCGCTCTCAGCTTCAAATCCATCAAATGTTGGTAAGATTAAATTAAGAATTTCAGTTCTGAAACTTCTGTAACCACACTGACTATCAAAAATTTTCATTTTCGTTTTAACGCTTAAAAGTTTTGATGTAATAATGTTGCTCATTCTTCTTTGAAAAGGCATCTTATGTAAATTGTCCATCCTGTTTCCAATAACCATATCACTGCTGTTTAATTTCTCTATAAAAGCCGGAATATATTCAGGAAGATGCTGTAAATCTGCATCGAGCGTAATTGTGTACCTTATGTTTGATTCAATACTTTTTTCAAACCCTCTTTTAAGAGAATAGCCTTTTCCCCTGTTAACATTATTTTTAAGAACTAATACATTTTCTTTTTCAGGTACTTTGTTCAATGAACCATCATTTGAACCATCATCAATACAAATTATTAAATCAACATAGTTAAGTGTTTCTTCAATGATTTTCTTAATTGTTTTTTCTTCATTATAGAATGGAATAACTACACAAACATTATTTTTCCTTAATGTACTGTTCAATTATGCTTCTCCATCCTCTTGCAGGTTGTGGTTTTATAGATTTAATTAATGTTTGCTTCAAACTCTCTTTTGAAAGACCTTTAGTAAGTCTTCCTTCCTCTGCAATTGAAATTGCACCTGTTTCTTCCGAAACAATTACAACAATAACGTCAGCCTGCTCAGAAATTCCTAATCCTGCACGATGCCGCATACCCAATGGTTCTCCATTAACCTGAGTTGAAGAAGATAAAGGAAGAGTGCATCGTGCTGCTTCAATAATATTATTTTTAATTATAACAGCACCGTCGTGAAGAGGAGACCTGGGAAAAAATATTGAAGTTAAAAGTAATTTAGTAAGCCTGGCATTTAGTATTTCACCTGTCTCCGCATAACCCCTTATACCTGTTGATCTGATAATAACTATTAAAGCTCCATGCTGATGCTGTGAAAGCTCAAAAGCTGCATCAGTAATTATAGAAGCTGCTTCAGTAGTTTCCGGCTTAACAAATAAATTGAAGAATGGATTTTTTGCAACAATTACAAGCAGTCTTCTTATTTCAGGCTGGAAGAGAATTAAAAAAGCGATAACCCAGATATCAGTAATAAGTTTTAACAGCCAGCTCAATGCACGCAGATTTATAGCCTGGGAAACAAAAGAAAGAACAAGAATAATCATTAAGCCTACAAAAATCTGTGCGGCAATTGTTCCTTTAAGCAGCGTGTAAAGCTTATAAACTATGAATGCCACAATTGCAATATCAATAACATCAATAAATGTTATAGTAATAAATCCTATTTTGAAAAGGTCAAACATTTTTAATCAGGAAAAATATAATTCAATAATTTTTTTGTTCTTAATGCATTAAGGATATTATGTGTTCTGATAATTTTAGCTCCATTTCTTATGGCAATAGTTTCAGCTACAACTGTGGCAGTATCTCTTTCTTCCACATCAAGATCAAGTGTCTTTCCAAGAAATGATTTGCGCGATAAACCAATTAATATTGGATATCCGAGGCTTTTAAAATCAGATAATCTTCTCAAAATTTCAAAATTATCTTCAATTTTTTTTCCAAATCCTATTCCCGGATCAACAATAATATTTTTTACTCCTTTACTTTTTGCTGTTTCAGTCTGCTTATAAAGAAATTCATAAATCTCATAGATCAGATCATCGTAAAGAGGACTCACCTGCATCGTCTTTGGAATTCCCTTTATATGCATAACAATAAGTGAGGCAGAATATTCATTTACAACATCGGCAATCTCCTGATCGAAAGTTAACCCGCTTATATCATTTATAATTTTTACTCCTGCTTTACAGGCTTCACGTGCAACTTTGCTTTTTGTTGTATCGACAGAGATTAAAGCTTCCGGTTTTCTCTTTAGGATTTCTTCTATAACAGGAATAACTCTCTTCAATTCTTCTTCTTCAGAGATTGGTTCAGAACCTGGTCTTGTAGATTCACCTCCAACATCAACAATATCAGCTCCATTATCAAACATTTCAATTGCATATTCAACAGCAGCTTTTTTATCAAAATATTTTCCTGCATCAGAAAATGAATCGGGAGTTACATTTAATATCCCCATTATTACTGTATGATTAAACTCAATATTTCCTATTTGAACAGGAAGTTTATCATAAT
>JAUSIA010000278.1 GCA_030648225.1 Ignavibacteria bacterium
GTCCAGATTTTTTACTATTTCAAGAACATATTGATTTAGATAATCTTGGGTCATCAGTTGATAATTTAGAAAAGTTCATTAGACCGAAAATTACATTTGATCCTTCTACTGTCAATATAATGTCTATTCATAAATCGAAAGGATTGCAAGCTGATTACGTTTTTATTTATGGTTTAATAGATGGGATTATTCCAAATGTAACTGATGGAATTGATTCCATTGAAGCCTATAGAAGATTATTGTTCGTTGGAATGACACGCGCAAAGAAGCGCCTTTATTTAATTTCTACTGTTGAATGGGAGGGAAAATATGTTAATAAGGTTGATAAATCTCAGTTTAGATTTAATGGCAGAAAAAAGAAATGGTATGGTAGAACATCAAGATTTATAAATGAATTAAATGGATGAGGAATTGTTTTATAACCGCTTAAAAAAGGACAAAGTCAATAGGCGTAAAAAAATATTCGTTCTGTAAACCGGGACTACAGTTCTTTGAAAACTTGAACAACTACTGACAGCCTTTTATATCTAAAAAGATTAAAGAAAACGAAACTACTACGAAAGGAAGAAATGAAATGAGTGATTTGAAAAAATATGTTGCACAAAGGAAAAAAGAAGATGCCGAGTTTGCCGAAAATTATGATATAGGTTATCAGAATTTTAAGATAGGTGTTTTACTTAAACAATTGCGTGAAGAATCCGGATTAACTCAAGAAGAATTAGCAAAGAAATTAAAAACAAAAAAATCTGTCATATCAAGGATCGAAAATCATTCTGAAGATATAAAGCTTTCTACACTTGGTCGTTATGCCAGAACATTAGGAAGAAGAATAAGAATAGAAGTAGTTAAATAAGTCAGGATAATTGTTCATGTTGATTAATATAAACCCTCTAAGTTTTCCTTCCCTTTTTGAAAGGTAGGGTTTAAGAAAATCATTTCAAATAAATCATTTTAATTGTCTGGTAATAACTCTTATCAGAAAAAAGTGACTCAGCACTTATTCTTACATAATAAACTCCGGAAGAAAAATTATTTGCATTCCAGGTCTCATCATAAAAACCAGATTGTCTTACTTCATCAACCAATTCAGAAACAACTTCTCCAAGAGAATTTATTATTTCGATTTTGACTTTACTCTCTTCAGGTATATTAAACCCGATATTAGTAGAAGGATTAAAAGGGTTAGGATAATTCTGCCGAAGATGGTAATCCTTTCTCAGGATATCAAGATCAATTGCTACAGTACCAGAGTAACTGAAAGTGCCGTCAAAATCAACCTGCTTTAACCTGTATTGCAGAATTCCTTTATAACCATAATTACTGAAATCATCAACGTACTGGTAAAATGATTTTTCTGTTGTAGTACCATTACCTTCAACAAAGCCAATTGTTGCCCAACTCCCCTGATTCCCCACTTGAGGACTAAGGAGGGTTCTTTCAATTTCAAAACCGCGATTATTTTTTTCAGATGCAGTTTCCCATCTTAAAATAACTGATGATTCTTCCTTACTTATTTCAATTGTAAAGAGGCTAAGTTCAACAGGAACGACAGTAACTGTTACGCAAGCTTCATTGCTGTAACCGGAAGTATCACTTGAGTTGTATGCTCTTACCCTGTATTTATAATCAATTGCCTGGCTTACTGCATCTTCATAATTAGTTGTATTTGCAGCAACAGTTGCAACTTCAGAATAGTTTCCGTTAGTCTCCATTCTCTCAATCCTGAATCCATCTTCATTATTTGAATTATCAATCCAGTTTAATTCAACAATTGCCGGATTTGTAGCCATAGCTGTTAATGCTGATGGTGCAGTTACAGCAGCAGTTGAAACAAATTTATAAATTCTTCCTCCGCCAAAAGTGCAGATATAAAGTTCATTAACCTGGTCTACACCAAAAGAAGTGGGTGAGCCTGTTGCTGTAACAAGCAGTTGATTTGTTGGCGGATTAACGCCATCGTATGTCAATGCCCAGATTTTATCAGAACAATAATCTGCATAAATATATTTTCCAATAAGTCCGGGTTGATTAGGACCTCTGTATACAAATCCTCCGGATACCGAACATTCCGGGCTATGCGGATACTCCCAAACAGGATAAATATATTCAGGTGCATTGCAGCCAGCAGTATTATAGGGATGATTTCCCTCATAACATCTCCAGCCATAATTTTTTCCATTTTGAATTATATCAATTTCTTCCCAGGCATTCTGACCAACATCTCCACACCACAACCATCCGGTAACAGGATCAAAACTAAACCGCCATGGATTTCTTAAACCGTAAGCATAAATCTCTTCCCTGTAACCTGCTGTATTATCTTTGAAAGGATTATCAGCAGGTATTCCATAATTTAAAGGTGGTTCAGGATTATCAACATCTATTCTCGAAATCTTTCCTAACAGATCAGTTAATGTCTGTGCGTGATTCTGAGGATCACCGCCGGAACCTCCATCACCAAGTGCAATATAAAGATAACCATCAGGTCCAAAGGAAGTTTGGCCGCCATTGTGGTTTGAAAAAGGCTGGCTTTGTGTGAAAAGAATTAATTCTGTATTCTTATCGGCAGAATCTGGATTGGTTGCACTAACCTGGAATCTTGATATTACAGTTCTGAGGGGACTTGGTGCAGTATAGTTAACATAGAAGTAGCCGTTATTCTCATAATCGGGATGAAAAGCTAAACCAAGTAAACCAAGCTCACCTCCGCTTGTTACTCTATCAGTAATGTTAAGAAAAGTTTTTACAGTTGAAACATCAGCTCTGTTTTCAAACACCTTAATTATACCAGCCTGTTCAACAACAAAAAGCCTGTTAGTACAATCTCCGGGATTCTGAAGATCAACCGGGCTGCTGAAGTTAGGGAGGTTTGGAAATGCATTCGTAAGCTGGTATTGTGCGATTGAGTCAGTAAAGAAAAGAAGAATTAAAACTGTTAATAGTAATTTAAAGTGACGCATGTTAACCTCTTTTTTTATTATTAAATCCGCAAGATTTATTAATAGCCACGACCTTTAGGTCGTGGGATAATACAATAAGAAACTTTTGGCTTTAGCCACAATTTGAAAGAATAATTTGGGCTAAAGCCCTGATTAGTTAGGTTTATTTTTCCCCGACATAAATGTCGGGGCTATTTGGAAAATCAATCCGTGTTGGGTGACTTTTTAATTTCTTTTTTAGATAAAGATTTTTTTGTTGTCTTTTTTACATGCTTAGCTGCTTTTATTTTCTCTTTTGTTTTAGGTTTTTCAAGATTTGCTTTAGGTTTTTCAAAAGATGATAGCAATTCATCCAGCTTATAACCTGAATCATCGGAAGCTTTTTTAATCTTCTCAAAAAACTTATAATCCTTTAAGATGTTTTTAATTTGAACTTCTGAATTACTATGTAAAACAGTTTTCTTAACCGGTTGTTTTTTCTTAACAGTTTTAGCCTTTTCCCGCCTGAAGTCGGGATCGTTCCGAGAATCTTTATTATTAATCTGAGTTAAAATCTTTAAAGAAAAAATCCAGTTAAGAAGTTTATCCAATTTTCCCTTGTTATAGTATTTCGTTCCTTTATATTCATTCAATCCTATATACCATTTAGCATCATCTCCATCAAGGAGCTTATTCAGAAAATCTTTTTCATTTAATGCTGATTCCGTTTTTCTTCCTTTTGATTCCATATTTACTCTTTTAGCTGATTTATCCCATAACTTAGATTTATCTTTTGCAGTAAGAAGCTTCACGAGGAAAATATCATTTCCAGTTTCTTCATTATTCGGAGTAATTATACTGAAGCTCGTATTAAGAGCTTTACCAATTATAAGATTATCAAAAAGATTTTCTTCTTTACCATTAGAATTCAGTATCCTGTTAAAAAGAATTAGTGACAATAAAACAGCCCAACTGTTTTCCTGATTATTTCCATCCTCATATATCAATGAATCTTTTATCTTATTATACTCTTTTTCTTTTTCATTCCTTAATGTGTTCAACATTTTGTTAATTTTGATTATTGATTCAATGTCACTAACCACACCTGCTTTTATTTTAACATTATCGAAAGGAACAGGATAAATAGAATTAAGATGAGTTAAAACATTATCTAATTTCTTATCAATTTCATCCTTTAAACCCGGTTCAATTTTATTCCTTAATTCTGGTTTATTTTTCTTTTTAACATCATCTTCAGAAATGAATTGTGATTTTACTTTATCAACAAATTCGGGATTTAGAAAATCAATTATAGATTCGTGCAATGGGTATAGCTGATGCTCTTTTAATTCCTGCTCAAGAGAATAAACTCCTCTGCCTCCAAGATGATGGTACAATCTTTCCCAGCTTCCATCAAAATCATAAATCTCCTTGAAATCAAGACATACCCTATAATCATATCCGTTAAGCGAAATATAAAATCCGGAATTATGTATATCTACTGATGAAATAAGATGCTGAAATTTTGTTTTATAATCTCTGTATGAATAATAAATCCTTTCTTCATTTTTTAATACAAGAGCTTCAGATAATTTTTTAATCGAAGGATTACCTCCTGTTGAATAAACTTTTGGAACCGACCAATTAATTGTTCCTTTGCATTCAGTGTATGAGTTATTATAAATAACAAGCGTTCTTTCATCGCCTCTGCGGTTTGTAAAAGCAAAAACATTTTCATTTACAATCCCGGAGTTCTCATAGAAGTCATAAAGTTCAAAATTTTCAACCTGGCTGAAGAGATATCTTTTCCTGAGCAAAGGGAAAATTTCATGCTCGTGCCTGCTGACTAAATTTTCATCAATGAATTCATTATAGTAAGCTCTCTTATATTCCATTCCATATTTTTCAGAAAAACCTTCAACCTGCCCGTGACCAAACATTGGTAAACCGGGCAGTGTAACCATCATTACCGCAACTCCAAAATATTTATCTCCTTTTCCAAACTGGTTAACAGCAGTTTCTTCATCAGGATTGCTCATAAAGTTTACATAGCGTTTTAAAATTTCCGGATTGAAATCAAGAGTATTCTTAATAAGAAGCTTGTACTTTTCATTTTCTTCCTTCATCATCATATGCATAAAAGCACTATTATAAACCCTGTGCATTCCAAGGGTTCTTACAAAATATCCTTCCATCAGCCAAAAAGCCTCAGCGAGAAGCAGAGTTTCAGGCATCTCCCGTTTCATCCTGTCAACAACTTCTCTCCAGAATTCCTCAGGCATTGCTTTATCAAATTCTTCCTTTGTCATTCCAAAATCGGAGCGGGAAGGTATTGCACCGCCATGCCCCGGCTGAGGAAACCAGAGACGTTGATAATGTTTTTTAGTTAATGTCATTGCAGCATCAAATCGGATGATAGAAGTTTTGGATGCAACATGTTTTATCCTCTGGTACAATGCTTCGCGTACTTCAGGATTTAAAAGATTTAGCTGAGCAGTATCATTCCACGGCATATGTGTACCATCGTTGCCATGGTAAATATATTTTGTATCGCCCGTGTAGCTATCTCTTCTTTCAAATACAACTGCAGCATCAGACATATTGTAATATTTATCTTCAATCCTTACTTCAACTCTCGGATCATCAGACAGATTTGGACCTGTAAATCTGTAGCCGGGATAGGGTGGATAATTTGACTGAATAAAATAATGAGGTTTTTCAACAACCCACCTTGAATGAATTCCTGTATGATTAGGAACCATATCGCTTGCAAGTCTTATTCCTCTCTGCCAGGTACGATGCTTTAAATTTTGGAAAGCTTCTTCACCGCCAAGTTCATTAGCAATTATATAATCATAGAGTGAATAAGCTGAAGAGGCTGCTTCGGGATTTCCCATCATCTGTTTAATTTTTCCTGAGGCACTGCTTCTTTCCCAAATTCCAATAAGCCATAAGGCTGTAAAGTTCCATTGCGCAAGGCGGTCAAGTTCTTCGTTTGGAATCTGGTCGAGACGGTTTATTTCTCTATGATGTTTTTTAGAAAGCTGATCGAGCCATACAAAAGCATTTTTTGCAATCATTATAACATTGGGCATCCAGTCAATATCCTGTGAGAATCTTTCATACTCTTCATAATAAGTGCTTTCTTCAAAAGTAAGTTTACCGCCCTCACCTAATTTTGCTTTTAGTCTGGCGAAATAATCTTTATCAAATTCATAAGAAGGAACAGGCGGAGTACCTTTTCCTCCCATATAATGAAGGAAAAGTTTTGAGTCTTCAAATACAATATCTTTCCCCTTTAATAATCTATTGCCAAACTTATCGTAAATAAAAATTTCCCAATTTGTAAGGATGTAATCAAGTTGTCCATCTAAATTATAAGGGCTCTCGATCAAAGGTTTCCTCAGGAAATGAATAAGAGGAAGATTATCTGGCCCAATTGGTTTTTCATTTGAAAAGAATTTTTCCGTTTGATCTATAAACTCACTGTATTTTGTTTTTTCAATCAAAGATTTTTCAGAATAAAGCTCTTCAAGCTGATTGGCAGCGGGATTATTATTTTCAAGATGAAGAAGAATTATTTCTTCAAGAATTATTTCCTTATTTGATTTTCCATCAGTTGTTCCGGTTATAAAATCGCCTGCACTTATTTTACCTTTATTTACATCAAGAGGAGGGAAGTGGTTAACATATTCTGATAAAACAGAATTTAAATCAGTTTCAGTTAAATTATTTTTAAGATGATTTACTCCTCTTGCAAAAACTCCCGGATTTTCTTTATCCTCATAATATCTTATAAGGAAATGAAAAATTTCATGGAGCAAACCAAGAGTATTTACTTGTCCAACTGATACAAGTTGATCTGTTCTTCCCTCTGCGGTTCTTAGCTGGTTTATTTTTTCAGTTAAGAGCCTTGCGGCTTTACCATCAGCGACAATTAAATTTCCTCTTATTGAGTAAAACTCATCTTCGAACTGGTATTTATCTCTGGCATCTTTAGAGATATGGAAGAAGTACTTTGGATGTTTATTCATTGCTTGCAGCAAGATTTCCAGTAATAATAAAAAGTAATGCGGTCTCATATGATTGAATAGTCTAATATAATAAAAGCATATAAAAATATGCTATCAGGTTAAAATATTATTACACAGAATCAAGTTGGTGTTGAGCTAAATCTCAGAATGGAACTATACACTTGAGATGGAGTTGTGGAATAATGGAATTTTGGAATGATGTTTTAATCCAATTTTCATTATTCCAACATTCCACTACTCCTTTATTCCAATTGGGTTATCTTACTTCATTTTCTGTTTTCTTATCAATCCAACTCCCAGAATCACCAATCCGCTTACAAGCACAACCGCACCTATATAAGCAAGATTAATTATTCCATTCGGTTCTGCTGCATCCGGTGTTAGGACAGAAAAGAAAAAAGCTGTAGGAACTATGACTGCAGTTAAAGGAATCGCTGAACGGACATAGTTCTTAAGACCGGAGCTTAAATTTGCTTCATCAACATATCTTAATGCAATTAAGGATAGAATAAGAAATATTCCTGCATGAGCATGACCTGCCCGCTTTCGGGATTCATGGCTCATAACACCTCCGGTTAAAAGTTAATATTTAACAGACAATATAATCATTTAAGATAATCTCAAACCTCTTTTATCTCGCCTTCATTTTACAAAAAAGTGTTTGATATCTGATTCAAAAAAATTAAGTTGTACACGTTTTATTATACAATTGATATAAACCTAAATAATAAAAAAATAAGAACAGGAGAGGGTAAAATGAGCTTTGCTGTAATCAATAATTTTCTGCATCTGCTGGCTACTGTTAGCTGGATTGGCGGAATAATCTTCATGAACCTTGTTCTTTTCCCATCACAGGCAGCTATTGATC
>JAUSIA010000280.1 GCA_030648225.1 Ignavibacteria bacterium
TGCACCAATAATTCCCGGTTTAAATGATAAGGAGATTCCTGAAATACTTAAGGAGGCATCTGAAAGAGGTGCTGCTTTTGCCGGTTATATTATGCTTAGACTTCCTTATGCAGTTAAAGATCTTTTCATAGAATGGTTGAAACGAGAATATCCATTAAAAGCTTCTAAAATTATAAGCAGTATTAAATCAATCAGAGGTGGAAAACTTAATTCATCGGAATGGGGTGTGAGATTTAAGGGAGAAGGAGAGCTTGCAGATACAATAAAAAATCTTTTTAAGATAAGCTGCGGAAAATATGGTTTGAATAAGAGAGATTTTAATCTTACCAGAAAGCATTTCAAAGTTTTTTCAAAAGATAATCAATTAAAACTTTTTGCGTAGTCTGGTGGCAATATTTTTCTTATTTTAGGCAACCAATAAATACTTACATCTAACTCCAAAAGTTTTTATACTATATGGCAAAAAAGAATATAAAAAAGAAAGAAAGACAGATAGGTAAAACAAAGGTTGAGAAAAAACATCTCATTGATCCCAGATATAAAAATGCTTTCTGGACAACGGTAATACTAATTGTGCTATTAGTATTTTTTATTGTTAATAATACACGTAAAGAACCGGAAAGGGGACCATATCCGCCAAATTATAACGGTCCAAAAGTTGAAATTCAAAAATAAAAGAGTGAAAGTTTTAAAAAATAAAAAAGGAATTATTAAAGTGAGCAGATATTTTTTATTAGTATTCTTTATTGGTGTATCGCTTAATGTTTTTGGCTGCAGCAAAGAGAGCAACGAACCGGAGCAAAACCAAACTAATTATAATTCAGCTCAGGAAGAAAGTAAAGCACCAGATTTTACTTTAGTAAGTACAGATGGTAAAAAAATTAATCTATCTGATTATAAAGGTAAAGTTGTTATACTTGATTTCTGGGCAACATGGTGTGGACCTTGCAGGAAAGGAATTCCCGATCTTGTATCAATTCAGAATAGTTACAAAGATAAAGTTGTTGTTATAGGAATTTCACTCGATGATGACCGGACAAAAAATGATATACTCCCTTTTATGAAAGAGTACGGAGTTAATTATCCTGTGGTTTATGGTACTTCGGAAGTTGTAACGAACTATGGAAGTATACGTGCTATACCAACCAGCTTTATAATTGATCAAAATGGAAATTTAGTGGATAAATATATCGGCCTGGTTTCAAAGGAAATTTATCTCAACAGGATAAAAGGTCTTTTAGGCTCTTAATTATTTCCTGAACAGATAAATTATCAGGCTGATAATAAGACTTAATAATAATGAAGTAACTATAGGGAAGTAAAAAGTAAAATTCTTTTTCTTTATATAGATATCTCCGGGCAGTTTTCCAAGAAAAGGAATTTTATCACCAAACAAAAAAAGCGTACCGAGTATTACAATAAATATTCCCGCAAAGATTAAAACCTTTCCAACTTGCTGAAACTCAAACATAACTTTTTCCTTTTTGAACCACTCTGTAAATTTTAGTATTATAACTCAAGGTGAACGCTTAAATTCTCGGTGATTAGAAACCGTTGAAACGGTTATAAAAGTAAGTGTTTGTTTAATAGCCCACGACTTAAGTCGTGGGCTGCTAATAACCGTTTTTAACGGTTTACTAAAACAAGCGGTCAATTTGAATATTATAAAATAAAATTATTGAATATAAAATCCACTTTTTTTTATTGTTATCAAATTCAGGAGTTTAAATGTTAAATTTTTTATCAAAATACCAGGATGTTGCTTTATTAGTTGCAAGATTAGGTATTGGCTTAAGTTACATTATAGTTCATGGAGGGAAAATATTAATTGGTGGCCCCGAAAGATGGGAATCAACAGGTAATGAAATTAAAAATCTTGGTATTGAATTCTTTCCTGTCTTTTGGGGATTTATGGCTGCATTTTCAGAATCAATTGGAGGTCTGCTTCTTATACTCGGTTTCTTTTTCAGACCTGCTGCTGCTTTGATTTTAATTACAATGTTTGTTGCTGCAACAAGGCATTTTTCCAATGGTGATCCGTTATCCAAAATTGCTTACCCAATAGAAATGGGAATGATTATGATTCTGTTTTTATTTATTGGTGCAGGGAAATATAGCCTGGATAGAATTTTTTGGAAGAAAAAATAAAGTTTGTTCAGAAATGGGTAAGACTTAGATAGATGCTAAACAAACCCAATTTCTTTAAGAAATTGGGTTTGTAATTAAATTCCTTCTCTTAAAAATCTTGGTTCTTCTAATGTTAGGATTAAAGAAATCCTATGTGTATCGGGCAGCCTGTCCAATTCAGCATAGCTGAATCTTGCGAATGAATAATCAATGTTAAGTTTTGGAAGTTTAATGCCTGCACCAACTGTAAACTGTTTCACATCATTATAGCCGCCGCGTATTGAGAAAAGGTTTTTGAAAGTATATTCAAGACCAACATGTGTGTCGAAACTTACTGGGCCTAAATTTCCATATGCTGATGATCTTCTGTTTTCGAAACGCACATCCAAATCCACCGCAGGAGTAACAATGCCGCCAAGAATTTTCAGCATATAAGCAGCACCAACTTTTGCAGTCGGTGAGACAAGTTCATTTCTTCCGGTACTCCATGCAACAAGAGTTGTTGTAACATCCTGGATGTTTGCACCAACATAGAGGTTTTCAATCGGTGTATATAAAGCTCCAACATCAAAACCAATTCCTGTTGCTCCAAATTCAGCAATATCTCTTCTTATTATTTTAACGTTAGCTCCCCAGTAAAAATTTTCAGAATGTCTCTTTGCAAAAGAAAGATAAAAAACCCAATCCTGATCACTAAATTCCTTGATCCAAGCTGGGTTAATTCTTGCATTTGGATTCCTTATATCATAAATAACAGTTCCTGGTTGACTTCTATCCTCCAATGCTTCTCTCGTATCAGGAATTCCATCCACTCCTAATCTTACCGCGCTTATTCCAAAGGTCATATCAGTTCCAAAAGGAATAGCTACAGAGCCATAATCGTAATTAACAAGGTTACCAAAATGTTCAGCATGCATTAAAGATATTTGGGGATAGTTAAGATTTGCAAGCCCTGCCGGATTATAATAACCTGCTGTAATATCGTTAGCAATGGCGGTAAAAGCTCCGCCCATACCAAGCGCTCTTCCTCCAACACCGATAGCCATAAACTCACCGGCGTACTTGCCAAATACAGTCTGAGCATTAAGATTTGGAATGGAGACAAGAAGAATCCCCAATATTAGTATAAGTTTTTTTGGCATTAAGCTGAACTCCCGTTAATACTTTTATTTCAAAAATGGTGAAAAAAGATTGACAAATTGGTTTTGAAAGTCAAGGCTAATAAGTGGCAGTACTCAGTCGACAAGGGATTTAGAAGATTGTCAACTGCCTACTGAAGACTGCCTACCACTTCACTTCGCCTTCCCCTGGTTTGCCACTGCCTTTGCAGCTTTCTCAATTTCTTCAGGATCGCCGAGATAATAACTCTTAGTCGCTTTTAAATCTTCTGTAAGTTCATACACTAAGGGAATACCCGTTGGTATGTTTAATTTAACAATCTCGTCATTAGAAACATTATCTAAATATTTTACAAGCGCCCTTAAACTGTTTCCGTGCGCAGCAATTAAAACCTTTTGGCCAGATTTAATCATAGGTGATATTGTAGTTTGCCAAAAGGGAAGAAAACGCTCAACAGTATCCTTAAGACATTCAGTTAATGGAATTTCCTTTTCCTTAAGATCTTTATAACGAGGATCATTTCCCGGATAACGCTCATCAGATTTTGCTAATGC
Source organism: Ignavibacteria bacterium (assembly GCA_030648225.1). Taxonomy (GTDB): domain Bacteria; phylum Bacteroidota; class Ignavibacteria; order Ignavibacteriales; family Ignavibacteriaceae; genus RBG-16-34-14. The sequence goes on from JAUSIA010000280.1 coordinate 3,801, forward strand.
CGGAGGTTGAATATCATAACTTCTTCTCCAGATCTTAACCTGGTCATCACCATATTTTTGCGCAGTTTCAGATTTGTTCAATCCTTGAAGAGCACCATAATGTCTCTCATTCAATCTCCAGGAACGAATAACAGGTATCCACATTAAATCCATTTCATCAAGAACAATCCATAAAGTTCTTATAGCTCTCTTAAGAACGGAAGTATATGCAATATCAAAAAGGAAACCTTCTTTTTTTAAAATCTGCCCGGCTTTTTTTGCTTCATCTTTTCCTTTTTCGGATAAGTCAACATCTGTCCAGCCGGTAAAACGATTTTCTTTGTTCCAGATACTTTCTCCGTGGCGAAGCAAAACTATTTTATACATCATTACTCCATTAATATCTAAATTAAATTTTCACAAGTAAAAATATTAAATAAAATTGAATTAGTCTTTTTTAATATCAGGGAAATATAAGTTTTTATAAAATAGATTTAACGCAAACGCTTTCTTACATGTCTAAGCTGTTAGGAAGAAAAAATTAAAGGTAAAGGGCATTAAAATGAAAAAAATATTTATGCTTCTGTTGGCGATAATTCCAATTTTTTTAAGCGGCTGCGGTAATGAAGAAGTGAAGAGCATTTGGAACGATAATGCAATTGTGATTGATGGAAACCAAACAGACTGGCTGGGAAAACTTAAATATTTAGCGGATGAAAAATCTGCTGTAGGAATAGCAAATGACTGTGAAAATTTATACTTGTGCCTGGCAACGAGTGATACTTCAAAAATGTTTCAGCTTTTTATAACAGGTTTTACTGTCTGGTTTGAACCGCAAAATGGCAGGGAAAGAATAGGGATTCAATATCCATTGAGATCCGATGAAATAGACGGAATGATGTCCATGCGGAACAGGCAGGGAGGACAGAGACCTGATTTTAATGTCAGGTTAGATGAATTTAAAAGTTCGCAGACTGAATTTAGAATTGTTAATGCGGATAATTTCCCGCTGACTTCTTACAGTCTTAAAAATGATATAGGAATAAATATCGACATTGGTTATCAGATGGGGTTATTAGTTTATGAAATGAAAATACCGCTAAAAAGTGATCTTGCCGGGGATCATATTTTAAACTTATCGCCTGGAGATGAATTTAGCTTAGGTTTTGAGTCAGGTGAATTTAATAGAGGCAGTTTTGGAAAACGCGGTGAAGGTTCAGGATTCGGAATGGGAAATACTCCGCCGGACGGTGGTATGGGCGGAAGAGACGGCGGAATGGAAGGAAGAGGTGAAATGCCTCCTGGAGGTGGAATGGGAAGAGGCGGACAAAGACCAGGTTTTGAAAAAATTGATTTTGAAGTATCTGTTAAACTTGAGGCAGGCAATTATTATTAAGGTACGAATGCACTTAGAGACATTAAATAGTCTTTGTTACGCGCCGTAGTATCCTCTTGCAATTTTTTGCGGCGTAAAGAATTGTGCTAAATGGGCTTGAGGTGTTGAAACAGCAGAAAAAGAATAATTATCTCCCTATTCTTAAGTAACAAGTTCTCTATTATTTCGTTATCAATCATTTTGATCTAAAATAATAATGAGTATTAATATAAAAAATACATTTATTACTTACTTTATTAAAGAGAGGAATCCTCTATCAGATTTTAAGTTCATGCAAGCTTATAGACTTCAACCGTCTCAGTTCTTCCTTTAGCATTAACTGAACCGAGAAATTGAGAAGTGATATTGGTAAGTTCTAATTAATGCTAATAATTTCTCCGATTTCTTTCGAGTGGTTAAATAGCTCAATTGCTTTTTCCTGATCAGACGTTGAAAGATTTTCCATGAAAAAACAAAGTATTAGTAAAACCTTTTCCCCTTTTAATATTGGAATTCCTATTGAAGAATTTAACCTGCTTTTTATTGCTATTTCAGTTCTCAAAAAATTACTATTGCTAAAAAGATCATTAATCCATAACAAATTCTTTTTCTCCCAAATCTTTCCAATAAAACCAACGCCTTTAGGAAATTTGTGCATCGAACTAAATTTCGAAAATTTTTCAAAGTAATCTTCATCTTTACTCCAGCACCCCGACCAGATCATAAATGTACTATCCTTGTCAGGTAACCAGAATTCTCCATAAGCCCAATTATTCAACTGGCAAACATTCTTTACGAGAAACTGGGCTGCTGAATTTATATTTTCCCAGCTTTTTAATTCATTTATTAATGTTTTGAATTCAATTGAATCCATTGTATTTATTTTCTCTGAAGTTTAAAGAGTACTCCCTCCTTAATTATTATAAATTTTCGATTGTAACAAGCTCCAACTCCGGCAATACAGGACATTTCAGCTATTCCTTCTCTATCCATCTTTATTGCAACATCATTTGCAAGCTGTGCAATATTACTGCATCCTGAGCAAGAATATACCAGCGGTTTATTACCTGCCTGCCGGACAAACAGGTCTGAATTCTGTGAGTTCAATTCTTTCTCCATTATTTTAAAAAGTCAATTAATTTAAAATCGTTCACCCTTAGCTTCTCTTAAATGACTTCCGACTGATCTAATCCTTCCCCACATTGAATAAAAAAATAATCCAAATGCGGCAACCTGCAATACTGAAGTAATGGTAATAAAATAGCTGAGCCAATCTTCATAAAATATAATGTGTAAAATTTGAAATATAAATCTTGAAGCTGTAGCAGCCGTTATCATCCAGTAAGTGAAAAGGATTAAAGAAGGATTATATCTTTTGTCCTCTTTATCCGGCTTAGGGAAAAACCAAAGCGCCACTCCCATTATCATCATCATCACTGAGCCAACAAGGATTAAATGAGTATGAGCAGAAACAAGAGAGGGATGAACTCCCGTAAAGAAAATGTATTTGGAAACAGACATATAAATGCCTGTAAGTAATCCAATAAAAAGAAATGTTAAGCTTGTTTTTATGAAATATCTTACTGTTGTAAACATATTATTTAAATAGAAATGAAGTTAAAGAAAATAAAGCAGTCAAAAGATAGAGCAATTAACTTTTATACTCCCAGAATTTCCTTTTCCAACTGAATTGCCTTTGGAAAGAGGATGTTGTTTTCAAGGAAAACGTGCACATTTAAATCTTCTTCGAATTCTTTAAGCTCCTGGTAACATAGTTTCTGTGTATAGCAAGCATTGTCGTTTGCTTCATAATTATCTGTTAATTCTCTTAATTGAAGAAGTTCATCTCCGCTAATAAAGTGTTCTTCCTCCAGCATCTTTATCGGGTTTCCCAAATTACCAAAATAAGGGCGTTCAGCCTTAGATAAATTATTTGAAGCCATAACTAACTGTTTGATGTAAGGGAAAATTATTTCTTCTTCTTTCATCATGTGTTGTTTAAGATCTTTATACAGGATTGAAAAAATTCGCGCAACTTCCAAAATCTTTGGATTGATTTTACCATGAATAGAGGCAATTATCTGAGTATGAGTTGCAATAACAGGTATGATATTTCTTACAAAGCCATGGTGGTAACTAATAATAAAATCAATAAGGGAAATAATACCCAGATTGAAGTGCTTATGGTTTGTATATCCATGCACAATCGTAAGATTATTTAATTCAGATAAAACTTCTTTATAATCAATAGCATTTTCACTGCAGGCTGTTAGGAGTGATTTGTTTCCACTGCAGCAAAAATCCAGGTTGTATTTTTCAAAAACCACTGAAGCTTTGAAGTTTCTGATTAATATTTGAGACAAAGTAAAATCTCTTAATAAATCAGAATCATTATTTGAATTATGCATTTTTCCCATTTTCGTTTATTAAAAATTCTATTCATAATGGTATTGAAAATTTCACTTGCTCAATTATCCTATTCACCTGATATCAGTTAATTTTTTTAATGTTTTCTGTTTGAATTGATCAATTGTTTGATCTGTTAACATGTTATAAGCCATGGTTCTTAATTTTCCCCAAGTGTCATGCAGAGGACAGGGGTTATTAGGATCGCAGTTTGGAAAACCAAGTACACAATTATTAAAAATATTCATTCCATCAATTGCAGCAACTATGTCTATAAGAATAATCTTTGCCGGATCCTTTGCAAGATAAAAGCCGCCATGTTTTCCTTTTCTCGAAGCCACAATTCCACTTTCTGTTAAACTTTGCAGTATCTTTGAAACAAATTCCTTAGGAATAATTAATTTCTTTGCTATATCCCTGGCTGAAACAGCATCCCTTGTTCTTTGTGCAGCAAGAAAAAGAATTGCCTGAAGGGCATACTCACATTTCTTTGAAAAGATTACAGTCATATTCTTAGGTTTAAGAATCTCCGTTCAGATATTTTTTGTTAGAAAATTAAAATCTCTTGAAGGTTCCTCAAAAAATTTATTATCTATTGTAATAAGTTCATCTCTGCTTAATAACTTCATCGCAAGCGGAAATAATGTTTTATCTTCCATAAATATGTGAAGTTTCATAGTTTCAATAATCTTTATTCCCTGTTCAAAAGTTATCTGAAAAATTATTTCTTTTGAAGGTAGATGATTTAATTTTGAAGCCAAACCAAGAAAATTAAAAACAACAGCCACTGCCTGGGCAACCTTAAGATGTTCATCCTCAAGAATTTCAACAGCTGTTTTTGATTTATCATTGGAATTATGCTCTCCGTTATCAATAAGTTTTTTTCTTAAATCCGGAAATAAAAATTTCTCTTCTTTATAGTTATGAAAAGGTGTTTTCTCATTTATAAAAAGAAAAAACTCCCTGAAGCTTTTGTTTATATCAGCATCAAATAACCAATTTTGTTCCTTCCATTTTATTAATGCTGCTTCAAATCGAATCAGTACCGATTCAAATGCCTTATGCTCATCAATTAATTCCCTTAACGCTCTGCTCATATTTTCATAAGGAACATCTTCAATAGTTGAGAATGTATACGGGTCCGGCGGATCCATTGGTGAGAGTTCACCAGGGCTTTCTTTTTCAACATTCTTTTTAACCGGATCGGTCTCATTTAAATTTCTTAAGTCCATATTCCTCACTATCTTTATATTTATTATCCGGATGTTTTCAGGACAGCAAATCTATTCCATCTTCACCGTCAATATTTTCATTATAATTAAGGTGCAAGACTTTCTCAGATTCTTTTTCAGATTTCTTTTTGGGTACCATACGCAAAAAGTCGCCATACTTCATAGGCTCTTCAAGCCTGCAAGACCAAACAAGCTGCTCTTTCCCATCTTTATCTTTCCAGTATGTTATATCCGGGCAGCCGTCGCACATGCTCTGATCGCCGTTTGCCATTAAATCAGGCGGCTGTATAATTAATATAGATTGCAGATGCACTTTCTTAAAAATTCTGAACGGGTTAACAGCTACATACTTTAAATAATTCTTAAAAGCCTTTCTTACACCTTTATCGAAGAGCCAGAGTGTAAACATTGTTGATCTTCCCATACTCAGAGTTTTTGGTGAAGCATAGCTTAGATATTTATCGTGAATGAAATGATAAACAGACATCACCAGCTCCATAAACTTTTTACCGGTATAGCCAAATATTTTATCTTTATTTCCAATTCTTTCAGAAAGAAGCCATTTGTAATCATCGGCTTTGTGGGTTCCGTTTAAGAATGCTGCTGGTGAAAAGTCAGGATGTTTTTCCCTGATTTTATTTACAATATCAGGAGATTTCAAATCCACAACCTCTTCGTGATCGGAATGATAGTGAATATCTGTCCAGACAATCTTATGATCGCCAACATAAAAATCAAAAGGCGTGTTGGGTGTAATGTATCTGAACAGAATAAAAACCATCGTATCAACAATATCAATATGCTTGTGTGCCCAGTCAATCAGTTCCGGTACGTATTGAAGCGTATCATCATAAACAGTTGAATTAAATGAACAGGCAATCCCACCTTCAGATGCAAGCATTTCAGCATAGTAAAGCCGGAGTTCATTAAGTTCCACCTCATTCTTATTACGCCATTTTTCTTCTCTGCCTCTTCCTTGCTTTGAGTCTATATGAACAGTAAATCCGAATACCCCTGCTTTCTTAAGCTCATAAACCAGTTCCTTTGTAAGTGCAATACCATTAGTGTTGATTACAGGTTTTAAACCTCTTGCTTTTATTTCCGATACTAATTCAACAATGTGTGGATAAACTAACGGATCACCGCCGGCAATTGAGATGCAGTCTGATTTTCTTTGCGATTGAAAAAAATCGAGTTCACATTTTACCTGTTCAATAGATTTATGAGAGTTTTTGATGTTCTTACGATAACACCCATAGCAGCTTAAATTGCATTGTGAAGTAGGTTCAAGCCAAGTAATACCATTATCAGGCATTGTCCATGGCAGCCGATAAAGCGAATCAACCGGGAAATAAGGTTTGCTCATTTTTTCACCTTTCTTTTTTTATTTGTTATGGACGCTACTGTTTTATTTAAGATAATGTAACATCTATTTATTTCATCAGTATTAATTTTTTTGTTTCAACAAAATCGCCTGCCTGAAGCCTGTAAAAATAAATTCCGCTTGATAGTCCTGCAGCATTGAATGTTACTTCATACATTCCTGCAGGCTTGTATTCATCAACCAAAGTTGCGACTTCATTACCAAGAACATCATAAACCTTTAATGTTTGATGACTGGCGTCTGGTGACCGCCAAGAAATTTTTGTGCTTGGGTTGAATGGGTTG
>JAUSIA010000283.1 GCA_030648225.1 Ignavibacteria bacterium
TCCCATTATTAAAATATTTTTCTTCAACATTAAAAATCTCCTTGTGTAAATACTATTTAAAAATTCAGGAATGCAATTTTGTGATGGTTAAGCTAAGTTCCCACTAACAGATAAGCTATAAGAAACATGATATTGAATAAATTCTGAAAAAATCGTATTTAATTTAATAAATGCTTAGCCTAAAAGGTAATAGAAACCGGCAATAATTGGCTTTTAGCGTTTCATTTTTACTTTGCTGTTTATTAAAAAGAGGGCATCAGAAAAGCCCTGAAATTAAAGGGGAGTTTTGAGTTTTGCCTAACAAATTGCTATTTTCGTAACAAAAATTATTCCAATGAATGTTAATAAAATACTTCAAATTGATAATATTTTAGTTGGCAAGGAAATTGCAAAAATTAAATTTGCCTGCGATCTTAAAAAGTGTAAAGGTGCCTGTTGTACACTCGATAGTGAATATGGCGCGTCTCTTATGCATGAGGAACTGGAACTGATTGAAAATGTTCTGGATAGAGTTAAAGAGTATTTACCCGAAAAGCACAGATCAGAAATTGAAATTAAAGGTTTTTACGAAAGAAAAGATAATGAGTTAATGACAAGGAGCTTTAATAATAAAGCTTGTGTTTTTGTTTATTATGAAAATGATGTTGCTAAATGTGGAATTGAAAAAGCTTTTTTGGATGGCAAAACAGATTTCAGGAAACCGATCTCCTGTCACCTGTTCCCTCTAAGAATTTCTGAATTTGGTGGTGATGTTTTGAGATTTGAAAAATTTAATGAATGTTCACCGGCTCTGGAAAAAGGGGAAGAAGAAGAAATAAATTTTATTGACTTTTTGAAAGAATCATTAATAAGAAAATATGGAAATAACTGGTACTTAAAACTTAAAGAAATTACGGATAAAGAAAATGTTAACACTTAGTCAAAGACTTTCGCAGCAGCAGAAGTTATCTCCGCAGCAGATACAATATCAAAAGCTTCTTCAGTTAAATACACTCGCCCTGGAACAAAGAATAAAAACAGAACTTGAAATTAACCCTATACTCGAGGAAGTTGCTGAAGAGGAACTTACCCAGGACGAAAAGAAAGATGATGAAGAAGTTGAGGAATTTGAAGACTACGATAAGGAAGAATTTGATCTTGAAGATTTTATGAACGATACGAACTTTGATGGAGGAGACAAAGTTAACAGAAGTTCCGACGATGAAACTTATCATCCGGTTGCTCCTGCACGGGAAAGCATAAGTGAACACCTTATTAAGCAATTAACTACACTCGACCTGAGTGAAAATCTGTTTTCTCTTGGAGAAGAAATAATCGGCAATCTTGATGATGATGGATATCTTAAACGGAGTTTAAAAGATATTGTTGATGAATTGAGTATGTTCTCTCATATTGATGTTTCATTGAATGATGCTGAAAGCCTGTTAAAGAAAATCCAGATTTTCGATCCTATAGGCATTGCATCAAGAAACCTCCAGGAATGTTTGTTGGTTCAGCTAAATAATTCTAAGTTTGATCCTTACTACAAATATCTTGCTCAGCAATTGCTTGAAAACAACTTTGATGATTTTACAAAGAGACGTTTTGATGCAATAAAACAGAAGATGAATCTAACCGACGAGACATTAAAAGCCATGGTTGATCTTATTCAGAAGCTTAACCCAAAACCGGGGGAAGGTAATATTGAATCCGACCAATTAAACCAGATAACCCCTGACTTTATAATTGAAAAAGATGATGATAATTTTGTTATAACTCTTAATGACAGAAGCATGCCTTCTGTTACTTTGAGCAAAACTTACTTAGAAATGTTCAATACAAACCGGAAGAATAAAAAGAATCCGAGGGAGAAAGAGACATATAAATTTTTACGGGAAAAGTTTGAATCTGCAAAATGGTTTATAGCCTGTATTCAGCAAAGAAGAGCAACTTTGATGAAGATTATGCAGGCAATTCTTGAAAGGCAATACCAGTTCTTTGAAAATGGCCCTAAATCCTTAAAGCCAATGATCTATAAAGATATTGCTGAAGAGATAATGATGGATATTTCTACCATAAGCCGTGTTGTAAACGGAAAATATGTTCAGAGTCCGATGGGAATCCACGAATTAAAATATTTCTTTAGTGAAGGATTACAAACTGATTCCGGGGAGGAAGTTTCCAATAAACATATCAAAGAAAGATTAAAAGAATTAATAGAACAGGAAAGTAAAAAATCACCTCACAGCGATGATAAACTTGCTGAGCTTCTTAATGCTGAAGGAATTCATATTGCAAGGAGAACTGTTGCAAAATACAGGGAGCAATTAAGACTGCCTGTTGCCAGGTTAAGAAGACAGGTATATGATTGATTATGCGATTGATGTATTAATCATTATCCTTGGTTTTACTTTATTCGCTATCTCACACTCAGTGCTTGCTTCATTCAAAATCAAAAAAATAATTGCTAAGCGGGTAGGAAATTATATGGCTTTCTACCGGCTTACTTATAATATCATTTCGGTTATTATAGTTATTCTACTCATTTTGTATTTGCCAAAACCCGATGTAATTATTTATGATTTAGCTTATCCGTACGATATTATTATTTTAGTTCCACAATTTTTAAGTTTGGCAGGATTTATATGGTCGTTGATATATATCGGCACAAAAGAATTCCTCGGAATAGAACAAGTAAAACGCTGGTTTAATAATCAGTATGATGCGAATCAGCTTGATGAAAAAATGACACTTACATTTGAAGGTCCGTATAAATATATAAGACATCCCATTTTCCTTTTCGGAGGATTATTCCTTCTTTTAAGACCTGTTATGGGATTCTTCTATTTAACTTGTCTTATATGTATTATATTTTACATTTATATTGGTTCTTTTTATGAAGAGAAACGTCTTATTGAAAAGTTCGGCGAAAGATATATGAAATATAGAAAAGCCGTTCCGGGATTTTTTCCTGTAAGATTATTTAATCCTTACAAAGAAAATTAAAACTGGATTTTTCATTAAAATATTATATTAAGAATATTATCAATTAATTAATTCATCCCAGCCCCTCTTCTTAGTAAGGAGAGGGGAAAAATGGGTGGGCAAAAATTTCAGAGGGCATTAAATGGAAAATAAAATCAGGTCTACTACTATTTTAGGTGTAATTAATAAAGGAGAAGCAGCTCTGGGAGGAGATGGGCAGGTTTCCCTTGGTGATACCGTGATGAAGCACAATGCAATGAAAATTAGAAAAATAGCCAACGGAAATGTTTTATGCGGATTTGCAGGTGCTACTGCTGATGCATTTACTTTAATGGAAAGATTTGAAGATAAGATTGAACAATACCGGGGAAATGTGAACCGTGCAGCAGTGGAACTTGCAAAAGATTGGAGAACCGATAAATATTTAAGAAAGCTGGAAGCAATGCTTGCAGTTATTTCGGAAGATAAAGCATTGATTGTTTCCGGGAACGGGGATGTTATTGAACCTGATGACCAGATAGTTGCAATAGGTTCGGGAGGAATGTATGCACTTGCTGCAGCAAAAATGCTGAAAAAATACAGCAACCTTTCTGCTGAGGATATAGTAAAAGAAGCATTGTTAACAGCATCTGAGATATGTATTTACACTAATGATAAAATCAATGTCGAAAAAATTAAAAAGTAAAAATATTATGGAAGAAACCAGAAAAGAATTAACTCCATCTCAGATAGTTGAAGCACTCAATAAATATATAATTGGTCAGCATGAAGCTAAAAGAGCTGTTGCCATTGCTTTAAGAAACAGGTGGCGAAGACAATTAATTCAGGATAACCTGAGAGAAGAAATTTTACCAAACAATATTATACTGATTGGACCTACGGGAGTTGGAAAAACTGAAATTGCCCGCCGCCTTGCTAAACTTGCAAACGCACCATTCATAAAAGTTGAAGCTTCAAAATTTACTGAAGTGGGATATGTAGGAAGAGATGTTGAATCTATGATTAGAGATTTGACAGATATCTCTGTTAATATGGTTAAATCGGAAAAGACGAGTGAAGTAAAAGCAAAAGCTGATGAGCTTGCCGAGGAAAAGATAATTGATATTCTTATTCCGCCGGTAAAGAAAAGCGTTGGTATTACCCAGCCGCAAGAGCTTCAGAGTGATGGAAATAATGAGGAATATCAGAATAAGAAAACCAGGGAATGGATGAGAGCAAAACTGAAGAGCGGTGAAATGGATGATAAGATGATTGAATTTGATGCAACCGCACAATCAGCATTTGGAATGCAGGTATTAGGTCCGTTCGGTATGGATGATATGGGTATTAATCTTCAGGAGATTATGGGTAATATGATGCCTAAGAAAAAGAAAAAAAGAAAAACTTCAATTGCAGATGCACGTAATTTAATTGCGCAGGAAGAAGCTCATAAGCTGATTGATATGGAACAAGTTCAGAAAGAAGCTATACAGAGATTAGAAAATACGGGGATTGTTTTTATAGATGAGATTGACAAAGTTGCAAGCAGTGGAGGTAAGACGCAGGGACCGGATGTTTCGCGAGAAGGTGTACAGAGAGACCTTCTTCCTATTGTTGAAGGTTCTAATGTGAATACAAAATATGGTGTTGTTAGAACAGACCATGTTCTTTTTATTGCTTCGGGTGCTTTCCATGTTGCAAAACCATCTGATCTCATTCCTGAACTCCAGGGACGTTTTCCTATAAGAGTTGAACTCAGAAGTTTAACAGAAGATGATTTTGTCCAGATTCTTACAACTCCTGAAAATGCTTTGCTGAAACAATACATTGCACTTCTGGAAACTGAAGGCGTTAAGCTTGAATTTACTAAAGATGCTATAAGGGAGATAGCAAAGATTGCAACTGAGGTTAATGAACAGGTGGAGAATATTGGTGCAAGAAGACTTCACACAATTCTTACAACTGTGCTTGATGAAATTCTTTTTGATGTTCCCGAGAAAATGCCTTCCGATAAAGTTATAATTGATGCAAAAATGGTTACTGATAAACTTGATTCGATTGTTAAGAACAGGGATTTGAGCAAGTTTATTCTTTAATATTTAATTGTCATTCCGGATCTTTACTTCGTTTACCAGAATGACAGACATAAACTATTAATATGGGCAATGTCTGCATCCGCTGCCACAGCAGCTTTCTCTTTCTAAAAGAAATTTTGCCGTAAAAACTTTATAACCTGTTTCAGGATCAATGTAAGTGTCATCATTATTCTCAATGGCTCTTTTATGCAGAGCTATTATTTTTTCATAGTTGGATCTGCTTTTATTTAATCTTGAAATATTAAATAAGCTTGGTTTATCTTCGTTCTTATTCATTCTAAATTAACTTAATTAAAATATGGAATAATGAATTAGTGCAAATATAACCTTCAAGGTTAGAACGTCACAATCAATTTGTTAACCTTGAAGGTTCGTATGTTAAATAAATATAATTTCTTTATTTTTAACTGAACAAAATCATAACTGATTACAGGATGAATTTAACCGGGAAACTCCCCAAATCATTTTTTATAAAAACTATTCTTCTTCTTGCAGTATTTTTTTTCTTATTGATTTTTTCCGGGGCTTCAGATTCTTTTAATAAAACTACCCAAAATTTTCTTACAAACCTTGGTGTTGAATCTGTACCGGATACAAATATCATTATTATTCATATAAATGAAAATGATATTTCAGCAGTTGGTCCCTGGCCTATAAAAAGAAGCTATTATGCTCTCCTTATAAACAGCTTAAAAGATTTTGAAGTAAAAATTATAGGCATTGAGGTTTTCCTAAGCGCAAGATTTGTTACACAAGCAGTTTATGATAATCTTTTAACTAAAGTAATTGAGCAAGCGGATAACATTGTTCTTGGTTCCACAGCAGGAAGCATAAATAATAATAACGGAACTTACTCTACAGATTCATTAAGTTATCCAACTCCCAAACTTTTAAATGATAAAATTAAAACAGGTCATCTTAACTTTCTTGATGAAACCGGAATAAAAATTCCACTTAAAATTAAAACCTTGACCGAAACCGAAAAAGCTTTTTCACTTGTAATAGCAGGCAATAAACCAAGTGAAAATGAAATCAACCTGAATCTTTATTCATCCTGGCTAAAATTCAGAAATTATTCCTTACTTGAATATTTCGATCTCCTTCAGAATAATAAAGACTCACTTTTCTTCCTGAAAAATAAAATTATAATTATAGGTATAAGTGATCCTCAGCTTTCCGAATCAATTTCATCTGCTTTTGATGAGCAGGTTCCGGGTGTTGCATTGCATGCATTTGCTGTTGATAATATCCTGAATGATCGCTGGTTTTGTAATAATCATTATTCATTCTCTGCAATAGTTTTTTTACTTTTTCTTATTACCCTTTCTTTCTTTACACAAAAAAGACCTGTTGAAAAAATTATTGCAATTTATATCTCTCTTTTAATTCTGTTTCTGCTTATATCATTTATTTATTTAAAAGTCTTTTATATAAAACTTGCATATGCAAATTTCATTATTCCTTTGCTTTTCCTTTTTATTACAGAGTTAATTTTTTATACAAGAGAAAGACAGGAAATATTATTAGGAACAATTGCAGAAACGCAGGCTTTAAAATCCGTGCTTAAGAATAAAGAGAGCCATTTAGAAAAGCTTCAGAAAGAGCTTGATGTTACAGAAACCGGTTCGGAAAAGCTTGTTGAGAAAATCAAGAGCCTGAAAGATGATATCAGCAGGATGAAGAAAAGTGAAGAAGACCAGACTGCAGTTGAGATTGACTCTGAAAGCAAAAAGGAAAACTTTTTTGGGATTGTATACAGATCGAAAGCAATGGCTAACATTGTTGATCTGATTAAAATAACTGCACCGGAAGATGCAAATATCTTAATCCTTGGTGAAAGTGGAACAGGTAAGGAGCTTGCTGCGAAGGCAATTCATTCTTTAAGTAAACGAAAAGATAAAAATTTTATTGCTGTTAACTGCGGTGCTCTTTCAGATAATCTGCTTGAGAGTGAATTATTCGGACATGTTAAAGGTGCTTTTACAGGAGCAGTTGCAGATAAAGTGGGAAGATTTGAAGCTGCAGATAATGGAGCAATCTTTCTCGATGAAATTGCTGAGACTTCAGAAAACTTCCAGGTAAAGCTTTTAAGAATTCTTCAGTCAGGTGAATTTGAAAAGGTTGGTTCTTCCAAAACTCAGCGTGTAAATGTAAGAATAGTTGCTGCGACAAATAAAAAGCTTGAAGAAGCTGTTAATGAAAAAAAATTCCGTGAAGATCTTTATTACAGGCTTAATGTTATTAAGATAGAACTTCCTCCCTTAAGAAACAGGAAAGAAGATGTAGAAGTTCTGGCAGAACATTTTGTAAAGAACGAATCTCCTGATCTCAAAATTTCTATATCAGTATTAAAAACATTAAGAGAATATAATTGGAAGGGAAATGTGCGAGAGCTTGAAGCTGTTATTAGGCGCGCATCTATTTTTGCAAAATCATCCGGAAGAAAACTTCTTCAGCTCTCAGATTTACCAAAGGAACTTGTAAAAGATACATCAATAGATTTTGAAGACCTCGTCTTTGAATCTTTAAGAAATAAAAAATTCTCCTATTCATCTGTAACTGAGACTGCAAAGGAGCTGGGTAAAGTAAACAGAACACTCGTTGCGGAAAATTTCAGAGGGGTGGCTCTTAAAACCCTTGTTGAAAATAATTATGATGTTAATCTTTCAATCAGGGAAATTTCGGATACCGATGAACCTGAAGTAAATGAGAGAGTAAAAAATAAAGTTGAAACTTTTCTCCAAAACATTGAGAATGATGTTAAAAATCTTTCAGGAAATGATTTAGAAACCGTAAAATCAAATCTGAGCTCAAAATATAAAAACCTTCCCCAACGGTTTCATATTTATCTTGATGAAGTAATAAAGCATTTTCTTCGGTAACCTTTTTATATAACCAAACTATCTAAGAATTGTTCGCTTTAAAAACCGTTAAAACGGTTCATCATTCTTTCTTTTGTTCTTATTAACCCACGACTTAAGTCGTGGGTTAGTAAATAAACATCTGTACTTTTAACCGTTTTAATGGTTTACAAGTGATCGTTCAACTTGAGTTATATAAATTATCGTCATAATATTTAGCAAGTTGTCCGTTCATCATAACTATGTATAGAAACAGTTTTTATTTTGTATACATTTGTAAGCAGAAAAAAGTTATAGTTCTTTGCACTTAATGATATTAGTAACTTGAAGTTTTCCAATTTCCCCGACATTTAAAGTTTGTGTGAAAATCTAAATAGCCACGACTTTTAAGTGGTGAATAATATAAACCCAGAAGTAAACAGGGCTTTAGCCCACGATTTTATTATTTAATCTGTGGCTAAAGCCAATACTTGTTGGTTTTGCTATTCCACGACCTAAAGGTCGTGGCTATTCAAAATAAAATATTGGATAATGTCAGTTAATAACTGGTATAACTATTGGATAAGTTAAAAGAACAAAATAGTTTAACATCAAAAAGGGCGAAATAATGTTTATAAAAAAATTGCTTTTATTTGTTACAGCTTTTACATTTATATTAAGCAGCACTCTCTTCTCGCAGGAGAAAGAAAAGGGGAAAGATGAGAAAAGTGATTCCGCTGAGACAGAAGAAGATGGATGGGATAAAGATGAATGGGATGATTTTAAATTTGATTTCGATTTGTTCGATAGTTACAGGTCGCCTTCGGTTTCTTTAACCTACGGATTCTCTTCAATTAGTCTTCAGAATTTTTCAGGCTCAT
Source organism: Ignavibacteria bacterium (assembly GCA_030648225.1). GTDB lineage: Bacteria > Bacteroidota > Ignavibacteria > Ignavibacteriales > Ignavibacteriaceae > RBG-16-34-14. The sequence continues at coordinate 8,761 of JAUSIA010000283.1, forward strand.
TTGCAAATCCGAATATCCCTGAAATAAAACTCGGCTACACGACCGAAAAACCAACATGGAATGAAGAAGCTATTCTTAAATACAAATACAATTATCTCTTCTTAAGCAATGTAACTACGGATATTTCAGACACACAGGGTGAGGATGAAATTGAATCGAACCTGTGGAGATTTGGTTTTGGATGGGCAAACGGATATGGATATGATCTCGGCTCAGCCGCAATCATTCCTTACAATTCATATTCATTAGCCTGGTCAAGATTAGATGTTAAAAACTTTCCTGCTAATGAACAGGATAGAAATAAACTTGCACTTTATGATGATGCTTTCAAATTCGGAACAGGTTCAGAAGTTGGATTGAGAATAAAAGTAATCCGCCAGGTTACGCTTGAAGCTGGTTATGAAAGATCCGTAATCTTTGAAAGACATTTATTCTGGAAATGGGCGGGAAGTGCTTTAATTGAAGGTGCCGGGCAGTGGGCTTTGGATTCATTTATTGAAAAAATAATGGATTCATCTCCTTATGCCGCACCGGTTGTTGGATTTGTGCTTAAGAGTGCACTCTCTTACGGAGTTTATGAATTAAGGCAGGATAAAATGAACTGGCCATTTAAAAGTGCTGCACCACTTGCTTATGATCAGTTTAAGTTTGGTTTGACGGTTACTTTTTAAATTCTTACGCGTGCAAAATATTTTAATTACAAGTGAGGCTAACTTTGGAAGTGATTGTCCCAAAATTAACGCTGTCATTTCGACCAAAGGATCCCGACTCGTCGGGATTGAATTCCCAAAAGATTTCTCACTCGAAGACTCGTTCGAAATGACAAATACTACTTTTGGGACAGCCTCTTTGGAAGTGAGGCTCACGTTTAATTGATTACTTTTATTTTTCCACAAACCTAATCTTTATACTAACAATTTCAGAATCGCTTCCAAGTCTCACAGGAGGTCCCCAGGTTCCAACTCCACAGGTAACAAAAAATTGCGTCTTTTCTTTCTTTAAATATCCCCAGCTCACTTCATAAATAATGTTAGTGATAAGATTAAGCGGAAAAATCTGACCATGATGGGTGTGAGCAGAAAGCTGCAGTTCTATTTCTTCATTTGTAATCTCTTCAAGATTTAATGGAGTATGATCAACAATTATTACCGGGTAATTTCTGTCTACTTGCGCGAGAATTTCTTTCAGAGATTTTCTTTCATTATCCGTAAAGTTAGGCTTGCTTCTGTCTTCTCTTCCCAGAACATAAAAGCTGTTTGCCACAAGCATTGCAGAATCTCTCAGCACATTCAGATTAAGTTCGTTCAGATATTTATCAGCTTCCTCGACACCTATTATAAACTCGTGGTTCCCATTAGAAACAAACACACCATATTTTGATTTTATGTCAGAAAGAGATTTAGCGATATTTCTCCGCTTCAACATAGAAACATTATCATCAAGAATATCTCCCGGCATAAAAACAATATCAGCATTAAGAGTATTTATTTTTTCAACGATTGATTTACAAAGTCCACCGTTGTTTACGGGAGTTAAATGGAAATCGGCAATGAGAACAACATTAAGTTCATCCAGTTTTGATGCTTTCTTTGGAATTTCTATTTCAACATAATTTATTT
>JAUSIA010000285.1 GCA_030648225.1 Ignavibacteria bacterium
ATTCAGGGTTTCTTTGATATTCCTTTTGATCACTTGTACAGCTCAAGTATTTTTACTGGGATTTTCAGGAATATAAGTGAAAATCTTGTTGTAGTTTCCCCGGATATTGGCGGAATTAAAATGGCAAGATCTTATGCAAAAAGATTACACTGCAGCTTAGTTGTAATAGATAAAAGAAGACCAAAGCCAAATCTGACCGAGGTTGTTCATATTATTGGTAATGTTGAGGATAAGGATGTTCTTTTAGTTGATGATCTTATTGACACTGGCGGAACTTTAATAAGTGCTATTGAAGCATTAAAGAAAAATGGTGCACGGAATATATATGGATCAATTACTCATCCATTACTTTCCGGTCCTGCAATGGAACGTATTAAAAATTCGGAATTAACAAAACTGTATGTGACAGATACCATTCAATTGAAAAACGGAAGTGATAAAATTGAAGTTGTAACCGCTTCAGATATTTTTGCAGAAGCAATAAGAAGAACATATAATAATGAATCAATAAGTTCTTTATTTGATATTGATAAAGGTTAAACAAAGTTTATAATCGGAGATAAAATGGAAAAAGTAGAATTAGAAGCCAGCGAAAGAAAATCAGGCAAAAAATCCTTTAGAAAAACTGAAAGAAAAAACGGGAGAATACCCGGAGTTTTTTATGCAAGAAATATTAAACCTGTTTCTATTGATGTTGCTGAAAATGCAATTAAACCTCTTGTATTTACCGGCGAAACTCATCTGATCGGGTTAAAAGTAAATAACGAAATATTCGATTGTATTATTAAAGATGTACAATTTGATCCTGTAACCGATCGTATTGTTCATTTTGATTTATTAGGATTGACATCCGGTGAGAAATTTATTCTTGAAGTTCCGCTTATTGCAAAAGGAAGCGCCGTTGGTGTAAAAGATGGCGGTGTACTTCAACAGCATCTGCATAAACTTGAGATTGAATGTCTGCCTGCAAACATACCTCAACATCTCGAAATTGATGTAACTAATTTAAAGATTGGGGATTCTATTCATGTTAGTGATTTTCAATTTGAGAATATTGAAATTCTTAATCAGCCAACAACTGTAGTGGTTTCAGTAAATCATCCTAAAGTAGAAAAAGAGCCAACACCTGAAGAGGCTGCGGTAACACCTGCTGAACCTGAAGTAATTGGTAAAGGTAAGGGTGAAGAAGAAGAGGCAGAAGAAGAATAAGAATAAGTAGTGCGAATTTTGTTTGGTGTAGGAAATCCAGGGGAAAAATATTCTCTTAACAGACACAATGCAGGCTTCATGCTTCTTGATTATTTTGCTGAAACACACTCTTTAACTTTTAAACCCTCAAAGTCTGATTATTATTATGCTGAAGGAAAGTTATCTGATTCTACATATATGCTTGTTAAACCCACTACTTATGTTAATAACTGTGGTGTTGCTGCAGAGCAGGTAATAAAAAATTTTGATGCTGATATTAAAGATTTTTTAGTTGTGTATGATGATTTTAATCTGGAATTCTCAACTTTGAGGATCAGATTATCCGGAGGAGATGGCGGGCATAATGGTTTAAGTTCAATAATTTATCACCTTAATTCTGATCTGTTTCCAAAGTTAAGAATAGGAATAGGAAATAATTTTAAAGTTGGCGATATGGCTGATTATGTACTTACCAATTTTAATAGAAAAGAAAAAAAAGTTTTATTCGAAGCATTTAAAACAGGGAATATTCTTCTTGAAGAATTTTTATCCGGTGGAATTAATAAAATGCTGGATGCAAACAGCAGACTATCTAAAAGTGATGTATAAAATAGATTCTGAAAAAAATTAAAGATTGAAAAGAAATTATTAATTAAATAACAGTAAAACATATGGAACTACAATGCATAAAAATTTAATGACCTTAATTCTAATTCTATTTAGCCCCATTTATATTTTTGCCGGAGAAGCAAATTTGAAAATACCAACTCTTAATGATAACCAGCAAACAATTTTAGTTATAGGATTATTTGTTTGTTTATTAGGATTAGCATTTGGTGTTTATCAATATTTAAAAGTAAAAAAATTAAGAGCGCATCAATCAATGCTTGATGTTGCACAGATTATTTTTGAAACCTGCAAAACATATCTTCTTCAGCAGGGTAAATTACTGATAGTTCTTTTTCTTTTTATAGCCATATGCGTGGCATTTTATTTTGGTTATTTAATGGAAAATGATTTAAGCGGTGTTCTTTTAATTTTGTCCTGGACTGTAATCGGTATACTCGGTTCCTATGGCGTTGCCTGGTTTGGAATACGGATGAATACTTTGGCAAACAGCAGGATGGCATTTGCATCTTTAGAAAGAAAACCGATAAAACTTTCAAACATTCCTCTTGATGCTGGAATGAGTATTGGTGTAATGCTCATTTGTGTAGAATTAATAATGATGCTTATCATTTTACTTTACATACCCAGATTATATGCGGGAGCTTGTTTCATCGGCTTTGCACTTGGTGAATCTTTAGGCGCGAGCGCTTTAAGAATAGCCGGCGGAATTTTTACAAAGATTGCAGACATCGGATCTGATCTGATGAAAATTGTTTTTAAGATTAAAGAAGATGACCCCCGCAATCCCGGTGTAATTGCTGATTGTACAGGAGATAATGCAGGAGACAGTGTTGGTCCTACTGCCGATGGATTTGAAACTTACGGTGTAACCGGCGTAGCCTTAATCAGCTTAATTGTTCTTGCAGTTGCTGATGTTACTTATCAAACTGAACTTCTTACCTGGATTTTTGCAATGCGTATTATGATGATTATTACTTCTGTTTTATCTTTTGGAATAAACAGAGCTCTCACGCAGGTCCGTTACTCAAAAAAAGATGATATTGATTTTGAAGTTCCGCTTACTTCTTTAGTCTGGATTACTTCCATCGTCTCAATAATTGTTACCTTTATTGTAAGTGCATTGCTCATAGGACACCTGCCGAATAATCTCTGGATAATTTTATCAATAGTAATTAGCTGCGGAACTTTTGGGGCTGCTATAATTCCTGAATTCACTAAAATTTTTACAAGCACAAAATCAAAGCATGTAGATGAAATAGTTTCTTCATCAAGAGCCGGCGGTTCTTCCTTAACTATTCTGTCGGGGTTGGTTGCCGGAAATTTTAGCGCTTTCTGGATTGGGCTGGTATTTGTAGCGTTAATGTTTATCGCTTATATAACAAGCGCAGAGGCTCTTGCAGGGTTTATGATCTACCCATCAATTTTTGCTTTTGGTCTTGTAGCATTTGGATTTCTTGGAATGGGTCCTGTTACAATTGCTGTTGATAGTTATGGTCCCGTTACAGACAATGCACAATCAATTTATGAGCTCTCATTAATTGAAGAAATAAAAGATGTAGATAAGCAGATTGAAAGAGATTTTGGCTTTAAGCCTGATTTTGAAAAAGCAAAATATTATCTCGAAGCAAATGATGGTGCTGGAAATACTTTTAAGGCTACGGCGAAACCTGTCTTAATTGGTACCGCAGTGGTTGGTGCAACTGCTATGATCTTTTCCTTAATCTTATTATTAAAACAATCACTTGGAATTGATCCTGAAACTGTTCTCAGCTTATTGAATCCTTACACAAGCCTTGGATTTATCTGCGGTGGTGCAGTCGTATACTGGTTTACAGGAGCTTCAATTCAGGCTGTTACTACAGGTGCATACAGGGCGGTAGAATATATTAAGAAAAATATTCAGCTGGATGAAACTGCAAGCAAGAGTGCTTCAATTGAAAAATCAAAAGAAGTTGTAAAGATCTGTACACAATATGCCCAAAAAGGAATGTTGAATATTTTTATTGCGATATTTTCTTTTGCTTTAGCTTTTGCTTTGCTTTCTGCACCTTCAGATTCCGTATTACCTGTTTCATTTTTTATAAGCTTCTTAATTTCAATTGCAGTGTTCGGACTTTTTCAGGCAGTGTTTATGGCAAACGCCGGAGGTGCATGGGATAATGCAAAGAAAGTTGTGGAAGTTGAATTAAAAGAAAAAGGGACTGAGCTTCATGCAGCAACCGTTGTGGGTGATACTGTCGGCGATCCGTTCAAAGATACATCTTCTGTTGCTCTGAATCCTATAATTAAGTTTACAACATTATTCGGATTGCTCGCAATGGAGATATCTATTTCAGAAACATTCCGAACCAGTGCGCCTTACGTTGGAGCAGTAGTTCTTCTTGTAGGATTATTTTTCGCATGGCGTTCTTTTTATAAAATGCGTGCAATAGAATAATTAAAATTAAAATACCATTACTATGATATAATTTATTTTAATTGTATTTCCGGTTTCCTGATTAATTTTTTATAGAATTAATGGCAGAAATAGTACTTGTAATTACTCCTTTAATTAGATAAATTACTGCCCGTTTTTAACATAAACTAAATTCCTGCTCTCAGAATAGTTGAGGGCCATAAGACCAAAGGAAAGGAAATAATGAAAAATAATGTATATGAAAGTGCCGTTTTAATAAATGCTGCACTTGATGATGAACAGATTAACAATATTATTGCCCGCATAAAAGAAACTATTGTAAATAATGGTGGGGAAATCAGAGAAGTCGAAAATTGGGGAAGAAAAAGGCTCGCCTATATAGTGAAGAAAAGCAAAATTGGTTATTACGTAATTTTCAGATTTGACGCTCCATCAAGTATAATTAGCAAGCTCGAAAGATTTTGCACCCTTGATGAATATATCCTCCGTTTCCTAACCATTCGATTAGATAGTGATGCTTTACAGCAAATTGAAAAAAATAAAAAACAATCTTTAAGCGAAATTACAGAGGAAGTAATTCCCTCTGAAACTGAGGATACAAAAACTAAAGAAGTAAACGAAATCGTCGATAACATTAAATAACAAGATTCATGATGGAGGTTTAATCATGGCTGATCTGAAAATGCCCGAAATAAATTACGTGGTTGTTGCAGGAAACCTTACAAAAGATCCGGTTTTTCGGCAAACAACAAACAGCACTCCTGTTGTAAACTTTTCAATTGCTTCAAACAGGAAGTACAAAGACAGTTCAAACCAATGGCAGGAGGATGTTTGCTATGTTGGAATTGTTGCATGGAATAAGCTTGCTGAAAGCTGCCGTGACAGATTAAAGAAAGGTTCGGCTGTTCTTGTTGATGGCGAACTGCAAAGCAGAAGCTGGAAGTCTGATGACGGGCATAACAGAAGTATTGTTGAAATAAAAGCAAGAAGAATTCAGTTCCTGAATAAAAGAGAGAGAGTAGCAGAAGGTACTAACGGTTTAACTGCGCATGAGGATGATGTAGTAGCAGATGAGAGTATAGATTATACAGAGGATTCTTTCGATAAATTTCTCTCAAATGAAGAATCTGATTTGATAAAATAAAAAGGATACAAATGAAAAAAGAAATTAAGGTAAAAAAATTCTGCAGGTTCACGAGGAACAAGATAAAATATATTGATTACAAGGATGTTAAATTATTGCAGAAATATGTTACTGAGCAGGGTAAAATAATACCCAAAAGAATAACAGGTACAAGTGCAAAATATCAGAGACAGCTGGCATTAGCTGTAAAACGAGCAAGGCATATGGCTTTACTCCCTTATGTTTCTGATGCTGTAAGATAAGTTTTTAAGGAGAAAAAGAATGAAAGTTATTTTAAGACAGGATTATGAAACGCTTGGTAAAATAGGAGATTTGGTTGATGTAAAAGATGGTTTTGCAGTAAATTTTCTTTTACCTCGTAAAATTGCTTACTCTGCTTTAAAAGGTAACGTTGCCGCTTTAGAGGAAGAGAAGAAGAGCCTTGCAAAGAAATCTGAACAAGAACTAAAAGCTGCCGAAACTTTAGCTTCAGAACTTGAAAAAGTTTCTGTTACAATACCAGTTCAGGTAGGAGAAGAAGATAAAATATTCGGTACAGTTACAACCCAGATGATTGCAGATTCCTTAAAAGAAAAAGGACATGAAATAGATAAAAGAAAGATTGAGATACCTGAAGCTATAAAATCATTAGGTATATATGAAGTTAATATAAAACTTCATTCTAATGTTGAGGTTAAAATTAAAGTATGGGTAGTGAGAGAATAGATTTCTGCTAAAAGCATAAAAAAGGAATCCTGTTTTTGGGATTCCTTTTTTGTTTTAAATAATCTGATTGAGTTATCTTACTTTGATCTTTTTTTCCTGAATTAACTTAGCTATTTGGGCAGTTCCATTTTTGGAAATACTCTTTATAGCTCGTGCAGATAATTTAATAGTTACAAACCTGTTTAATTCCTGAACCCATATTCTTTTCTTCTGCAAGTTTGGTAAGAACCTTCTTTTTGTTCTGTTATGGGCATGGGAAACATGATTTCCTGCCATAGGTTCCTTACCAGTTATTTGGCATCTTCTTGCCATTTCATTTACTCCTGATTCAACCATTAAAATTTGAGTGGTTAATATAATAAAATCTCTTTAAAAAAGTAGATTAATAAGGGCAAAAAAAATTGAGAATAATCACTTAATTTCACTTTAATTCATACAAAAAAAGTTGACAATTATAAAAACCTTTATATCTTAAAACTTGAATTAATAATGAAAAGAATTTTAATCTCACATTCAATTTACACCATTAATAAACCCTAATTGAAAGGAGTTCAGATGGAATATTATGAGCTTCACCCCGAAAATCCTCAACTTCGTTTTATTAATAAGGCTGTTAAAGTTTTAAGCGAAGGTGGAGTTATTATTTACCCAACAGATACTGTGTATGGAATTGGCTGCGATATTTTTAATAAAGCTGCCCTTGAGCGGATTTTCAATATAAAAAATGATTCGGGGACTAAGCTGTTCAGTTTTATTTGCTCGGATTTAAAAGATATAGCCAAATATGCTAAGGTTTCCGATTATGCTTACCGTAAGATGAAACATCTTCTCCCTGGTCCATATACTTTTATTCTTCCAGCTGCAAAAGAAGTTCCTAAAAAATTATGGAGCAACAGGAAAACTGTTGGTATAAGAGTTCCAAATCATCCTATCTGTCTGAATATTGTAAAAGAATTGGGACATCCGATAATCAGCACGAGTGCAACCAACAGGAAAGGTGAAGTTTTATTTGATCCTTTTGAGATTAGAAATATTTTTAATTCACAGGTTGATTTAATGCTTGCATCGGGAAACCTGATGGGTGACCAATCGAGTGTAATTGATTTAAGTTCCGATGAACCCGAAGTAATAAGAGAGGGTGCTGGTGATGTTAGTTTATTTGTTTAGCCGATATTAAAAATAATTATTCGGGTTTTCTTTTAATATGCATTGGCGAAGCCTGTATAGAAGGCATTATAATTATTTCGTCAATGTTTACATGCCGCGGGCGTGTTGCGCAGTAAAGAACAGCATCGGCAATATCTTCGGGGGTTAAAGGTTTTAATCCTTCATATACTTTTTTAGCGCGTTCTTTATTACCCCTAAATCTTACTAAACTAAATTCTGTCTCAACCATCCCAGGATCAACGGTGCTTATCCTTATGTCTTTTTCATATAAATCCAATCGCATTGCTTTTGTTAAAGCGTTAACAGCAAATTTGGAAGCATTATAAACATTTCCTTTCGGATAAACAGCGTGCCCTGCAATTGAACCAATGTTAATTATATGTCCTCTTTTTCTTTTTACCATTAAAGGGAGAATTTCTCTGGAGATATAAAGCAACCCTTTAACATTTGTATCTATCATTTCATCCCAGTCTTCGGTGCTTCCTTCATCAATATTGTTAAAACCTCTTGCCAATCCTGCATTATTAATAAGTATGTCAATTTTCTTCCACTCCTTAGGAAGAGACGATATTATTATTTTTACTTCCTCTTTATCTCTAACATCAAGCTTAGCTGTGAAAACTTTAATTTTATATTTCTTAGTAAAGGATTGGGATAATTTTTTTAGTATGGAAACTCTTCTTGCTGTAAGAATAAGATTAGCACCTTCTTTAGCAAAAGCTTCCGCACAGGCTTTACCTATACCTGCACTGGCTCCGGTTATAAAAACAATTTTGTTTGATAAAGTATTCATTCTCTTTGAAGTACTAAATTAATGCTAATTGAAAAATAAACTAATAACGAAAACGGGTCAATAAAAAACCCGACTATTAAAATCGGGTTCTTTTAAAGCAGATCTAACTGAAGATTATTTGGTAAGCACCATCTTTCTGGTCTCAATATAATTTCCTGCCTGAAGTTTATAAAAATATATGCCACTTGGCAGATTACTTCCCTTAAAATCAATTGTATAAAAACCAGCAGGTTTATATTCATTCACAAGTGTCATAACTTCTTTCCCAAGCAAATCAAAAACTTTTAGTAAGATATGACTGCCGACTGCCAACTGGTAACTGATGATCGTTGTAGGATTAAAAGGATTAGGATAGTTTTGATTAAGATTATATTCGGTAATTTCCTGATTCTCTTCTATAGAAGTTACACCTCCATTAGAAGTAAATAGTATGGTTCCATTCTTTCCAACTGAATAACCAATAAGATTATTATAGAAGGATATTGCAGAAAGATCTTCACCCGTTTCAGTGCTTTGCTCAATCCAGTTATTACCACCATCAGTTGAGTTGTATATCTTCCCTTGCCAGCAACACACAAATATTTTCTCATCAACGCTTGTTATATCCTCAGGAATATTTGGAGCAGGAATGAATGAATAAATTACTTCCCATGATGTATCTGAATCAACTCTTCTTAATAATAAAGGGATTGGCCCTGGATTTCCATACCATCCAATCAAATACTGACTCCAATCATAAAAATCACCACCAGTTAAAATATCCCATACCGGATTAACAGGATTATCATACAAATTCCAGTGATTTAATGG
>JAUSIA010000291.1 GCA_030648225.1 Ignavibacteria bacterium
TTTAATCCTTTAAGAAAAATTGACACAGACAAAGATAATAATTCTTTATTAATTGAAAAATTAATAAAGCATGATATAACTCTTTTCTCAGCTCATACTAATCTTGATTTTACAAAAGATGGTGTAAGTTTTGAGCTGGCAAAAACATTAAAACTTAAGAACATTCGCTTTCTCACCAACCTTAAATCCATACAATACAAACTAATAATCTTTGTTCCCTATAGTCACCTTGAAAAGGTCGCAAATACTATTTTTGAAAATGGAGGCGGAATTATTGGTGAATACTCCCATTGTGGTTTCAGAACAAAAGGTGAAGGATCATTTAAAGGATCAGAAAAAACTTCTCCTTCAATAGGTAAGAAATTGAATTATGAAACGATTGATGAAGTTAAATTGGAAGTATTGATTGATTCATGGAAACTAAAAAAAATATTATCTGCAGTAAGAAAAGTTCATCCTTATGAAGAGATAGCGTATGACGTTTATCCACTTAATAATGAACACACTAATTATGGGGTTGGTGCAATTGGGGAAACTAATCAACCAATGAACCAGTATGAATTTTTAAATCATATTTCTAAATGTCTGAGAATAAAAAATTTCAGATATACAAAAGGCAATGGTAATAAAATAAAAACCGTAGCTGTTTGCGGAGGTTCCGGTTCAGAATTTATAGCAGATGCACTTAACGAAGGTGCCGATGCTTATATAACTGCTGATATTAAATATCATACATTCTTTGATAATGAAGATAAACTGCTTCTAATAGATGCAGGACATTACGAAACAGAAATTTTTTCTCTTAATGAACTTAATAAAAGGCTTATCGCCTTTATAAAAGAAAATAAAATAAAAGTTTTTAAATACAGCAAAAATGCTAACCCGGTAAATTTTTATAACAAATCAGGAGCAAAAATAAATTGATAACCAGATTGAAAATTCTATATGAACTGCAGCTGGTTGATGATCAGCTTGATGAACTGGAAGAGCTTCGGGGCGATCTGCCGCATACAGTTGAATCTCTGGAAACCAAAATAAATGATATTAAAAAAAACATTACAGAAAAGGAGAAAGAGAAAAAAGAATCGCTTAAAAAAAGAGAAGAAAATGAGGAACAAGTAGAAAAGCTTCAGACTAACCAGAAAAAATTCAAAGCTCAACTTTACCAGGTTAGAAACAACAAGGAATATGATGCTTTGACTAAAGAGATAGATCATACAGAAGATCAGATTAAAAAGCTGGACGCTGAAAATAATGCTCTTGCTGACTTAAGTAAAAGGCTGACCGATGAAATAGAAGAAGTACGCCCTCAGCTCAATACTTTAAATGAAGAATTAAAAGAAAAGCAGGCTGATCTGAAAGAAATAATAAAAGCCAATGAGAAAGAAGAAACCAAATTAAAAGGTCATCGGAAAGAAATTGTTGACCAAACTAAAAAGCCGGACTATGCAGCTTATATTAGAATCAGAAAAGCAAAAAAGGGAAAAGCTGTGGTTACTATCAGAAGATCAGCTTGTTCAGGATGCCATAATATTGTGCCTTCTCAAAGGCAGTTGGAAATAAGAAGAAATAACAAGCTTTTCTTTTGTGAATATTGCGGAAGGATTCTTGTTTCCCCTGAAATTGCTGAACAATCTGAATAGAATTAAAGAAAAAATCCGGAACATTTAATAAAGAAATAAGTACTTGACTTAGCTATTACAAATTTATACTGCTTTAATCTCCTCAATTTATTATATTAGCCTCACTAAGTAAAATCTGTTAATAATTAATTAATATTTAAGGGATTTATGCGGTTAATAAATTATCGTATAGAGAAAATTTTTAGAATAAAAGTACGGTTCGATTCGGGCAATTGCTTTTCCCGATTAAGTCGGGAAGGGAGGAAAGTCCGAACTTCACAGAACAGGGTGCCGGGTAACACCCGGGTTTCCTGATAAAATCGGGAAAACGGAAAGTGCCACAGAAAATATACTTCCTCCGATATTATCGGTGGTAAAGGTGAAAAGGCAGGGTAAGAGCCTACCGCAAAGATGGTAACATCTTTGGCAGGGTAAACCCCACTCGAAGCAAGGTCAAATAAGGAAGTCTATCCCGATAAATCGGGACAAAGATGTTCTGCTTTGATTATCCTGCAACAAGTGGGATAGGATTTCCGGGTAGACCGCTTGAGCTTGTTAGTAATAACAGGAGAAGACAAATAATTGCCATCCCGGGTAAAAATCGGGAGACAGAATTCGGCTTATAGGATTGAACCAAGCTCTTGTTCTTATAAAATGAAAAAAATATGGCGAAAAACCGCTGGAAATTGCAAGACATTCAGGATGAATATGCCGTAAAATCTTTGGCAGATAGTCTTAATATTTCCGAAATATTAGCCCACCTTTTGATTCTCAGAAATATTAAAAATTTTACACAAGCAAAATCTTTCTTCCGCCCATCCATCGATTCTTTACATAATCCTTTTTTAATGGATGGAATGGATACAGCAACGATGCGTATCATTAAAGCTCTTACTGAAAATGAAAAGATCTGCATCTTTGGAGACTATGATGTTGATGGTACCTGCGCAACTGCATTGCTCTATCTTTTCCTAAAAGAACTTGATGCTAATATTGATTTCTATATTCCAAAACGATTAACGGAAGGGTATGGGCTATCATCAGCAGGTGTTGATCATGTAAAAAGTATTGACGCAACTTTACTAATTGCAGTGGATTGCGGAATTACTGCAATAGAGGAAACAGATTATGCAAATAAACTTGGTATTGATGTTATAATCTGCGATCATCACCAGCCAAAAGAAATTTTACCAAATGCATTTGCAGTTCTTGATCCATTAAAACCTTCATGTAACTATCCTTTTAAATATCTCTCAGGTGCAGGCATTGCTTTTAAACTTGCACAGGGAGTTGCTGACAGGATAGGAAAAAGAATCTTACCTCTGAAATATCTTGATCTTGTTGCGCTTGCCGGGGCAGCAGATATTGTTCCTCTTATAGATGAAAACAGGATTCTTGTTAAAGAAGGAATAAACATTGTAAACAACAGCCCAAGACCGGGAATTGAGGCATTAATAAAAAGTGCAGGAATTCATGCAGGGGCTCTTACATCAGGTCAGATTGTTTTTACAATTGCACCCAGGATTAATGCTGTAGGCAGATTAGGAGATGCACACAGGGCAGTTGATCTTTTAATTACAGATAAAAAAGATGAAGCTCTTCAGCTTGCACAGGTTCTTGAAACAGAAAATTATGAAAGAAGAAAACTTGATGTTGATACTTTTGATAATGCACTTGAGCTTGTTGAGAGTTCTCTCGATCTTCAGAATGAACTTGCAATTATTTTGCATCAGCAGGATTGGCATCCCGGTGTAATTGGTATTGTAGCATCACGGCTTGTAGAAAAATATTATAGACCTACAATTATGCTTACAACAGTTGATGGTGTTGCAAAAGGATCAGCACGCAGCATTTCTAAATTTAATATTTATGAGGCTTTAAGAAGATGTGAAGATATACTTATTCACTTCGGTGGGCATCAGGCTGCAGCAGGGCTTGCAGTTGAAGTAGATAAACTTGATGAATTCAAAATCCGATTTAACAGCATTGTAAAAGAATCTCTTACAGAAGAAGATTTATTCCCGGAAATTACTATTGATTCGAAGTTAAAATTTTCAGAAATAACTCCTAAATTCCTCAGGATACTCGATCAGTTTTCTCCATTTGGCCCAAGTAATATGAGACCTGTCTTTTTATGTGAAGATGTAAAAGTCGTAAGCTCTCCGAGGATAGTAGGAACAAATCACCTGCTTGTAACTCTTAAGCAGGATGGCTGCGAAAAGGTTTTTGATTGCATTGGTTTTAATATGGGAAATTTCTGTGGAAATCTTTTAAAAAATAATTCTAAAATTGATGTGATATTTTCAATTGATAAAACAGTAAGGGATGGTCGTTTCTTCCCACAATTCAAATTTAAAGATATCAGAATATCAGCAAAAGCTGATGAGCCTTTGGCTCAAAAGATAATAAATAATTGAGGAGTTGGTTTAATGTCAGGTCATTCAAAATGGGCAACCACTAAAAGAAAGAAAGCAGTAATTGATGCTAAGCGTGGTAAAATGTTTACCAAGCTTATTAAAGAAATTACAATTGCTGCAAGGGAAGGCGGAGGTGATCCTGCGGGAAATCCAAGATTAAGACTTGCAATTGATAATGCAAAATCTGCTAATATGCCCCAGGATAATATTGAACGGGCAATTAAAAAAGCTACAGGTGAACTTGAAGGTGTAACTTATCATGAATTTACTTATGAAGGTCATGCACATGCAGGAATAGCAGTGATGGTTGAGGTGGCTACCGATAATAAAAACAGAACCGTTGCTGAAGTAAGGCATGTCTTTAGTAAAGGAGGTGGAACGCTCGGTGAAAGTGGTTCCGTTGCCTGGATGTTCAATAGAAAAGGAGTTATAACTTTACCAAAGCAAAAAAAATCTGAAGATGAGATTATGGAAATCATTCTGGAT
>JAUSIA010000298.1 GCA_030648225.1 Ignavibacteria bacterium
AAAAGATGCAATAAAGAAAACAGGTTTAAATGCATTTATGAAATTGGAAAGAAGCGGATTAAAAATCATTTCAACACTTGAACCTTGTGAAATGTGCAAAGGAGTTTTGCTGCATTATAATATCAGGAATGTTCATTTCATAAAAGAAAAATCTCTTACTGTTAGCTTAAGCAGGAGCTATAATGAACTCCGTTACCAGCTAAATAAAAAACAGATCTTATCACCGGGGTTACTCGATTCTTTATCCAAACTTCATCCGGATTATTAAACCTGTATTGTTGAAGATCTTCTTTTTTATTTTAATGAAAAGGAAGAACAAGGTTAAAAAAACAGAATGTAAATGGATGGATTTGTTTGATTAAAAAAAAGATTGGACAGCTTTTATTAGATTTTACTCTAATTACTTACTATCCAATCTTAATTCCAAAACCTAACTTAATAGATTTTAAAATTTGAAACTGATAAAATTAATTATCAGTTTCAGTTAGCAATATACTTCAAAATTTTTCTAAGTCAAGTAGAAATTAAAAAATAAATTTTACGTTTGATATTAATCATATATGGGAATTTTTTATACTATAACTTTTTCTTTAAGTAGAACAAAAAAGCCCGCTCATTTTCAGAGAGGGCTTTTTATTTAAGAATCTATGATCTCTTATTTTCGGGTAAAATCAATATGCATTGTTTTGAATTCTTTTCCTTCATAATTCATAAACATTTCCATTACATGATTATTATCATCAACTACCTGCATTGTTTGTCTGAAAGGTTCCTCTTTTCCTGTCATAGGATCAACATAAGTTCCTTCCATCTCAACCATATTTGTCTCTTCATTATATTTTCCTTTAGACATCATCATACCGGTTCCCATATTATCAACCCATGTTGCATAAAATTCTTTTGAAGCATTATCATAAGCAAGAAGATTCATTCCTTCCATCGGCATATCCATAAAATTTCCTTTGAAAGTTGATTTCTGATATCTTCCTCCAAGTATCATCTCATTTGTTGACATTCCTTCGTTTTCCACAGGTTCTGCACCCGGCATCATCCACATTGTTAATTTAGTTTTCCAGGTACCATTGCTTTTTGCAAGCATCTGGTGTGTCTCGCCTGGAGTCATATACTCCATCCAGGCTTTCATCTGGTCATTTGCTGCTGCATCTTCCTGTGCAAAAGATTGCATTGAGAGCATCATTAAACAACATGCCATTAATAAAAGAAGTTTTTTCATTTAAGCACCTCCTGAAATTTGTTTTATTTAATTTATAATTTATGATCTAACAATTTTAAGCATATCGAAACTATTGAAAGGGTAAATGAAAGTCAAACTAATTTTGATGAAAGGGTTTTATGTTTCAAAAAACAGGTAGATTTCTTAAATTTATTCTATGAAAATAGATGTTAAAATAATACTGTTTATTGTTTTTATTAGTTCATTGCTTGGACTTATTTATAATTACTTTTCCCCCTCCGGAATTCCATTAATTGCCGAAGAAAAGAAACTACACTGGGCTGAAGATTCACTTTTTAACTCAACTTATGAAGAGAGTTTTCAGAAAACAGATACTTTAACAAGAAAAGAAGATGTAACCGAGGATATGAAATCAATTCCAGAGCAGGATAAGGAGAAAGAAAATAAAATTACCGATGAAGATAAAATAAATAAAGAGCCAAAGAAGAAAGAAGAAACAGAACTATCAGAACCAGCTGCAATTAATCTTGAACAGGCATATAAACTCCATCAGCAGAATGTTCTTTTTATTGATGCTCGTGGACCAGCAGACTATCAGTATGCTCACATAAAGAATGCAATCAATATTCCCTTCGACCATTTTGAAGAATACAAACATTTACTCAATAATATTGATAAAGATAAAACGATTATAACTTACTGTGCGGGTACAGACTGTGACCTGAGTATTTTACTTGGTAATATTTTATTTGAAATGGGATACAAACGTGTTTATATATTTTTTGGCGGATGGAATGAATGGCTTGAAGCAAATCATCCTATTGAAAAAGAAAACCAAACTGAAGAATGAAAAAATTTTTAGCTAATAAATATCTTTTACTTCTAAGCAGATTAATTCTTAGCTTTATTTTTATTTATGCAGGAATGGAAAAGATAACTGATCCGGAAGGTTTTGCAAGAGCTATAAATAATTATAAGTTACTTCCCTTCTCATTAATAAATATTTTTGCTCTTATTCTACCCTGGATTGAAGTTATTTCTGGAATACTTTTATTATTTGGAATAACTGTAAGAGAGAATTCGTTTATTACTTCTTCTTTACTTGGCATTTTTATTATTGCAATCGCTGTCAGTCTTTTAAGAGGATTGAATATTGATTGCGGCTGCTTTGGAACTGCAGGAGTTGCAAAAGTTGGAATCCAAAAACTACTTGAGAATTTTTTACTAGTACTTTTGGGAATACAATTGGTTTATTTTGGAGGAGGTACAATAAGTCTTAGTAAAGAGAGTTTAGGTTGATTTTATATAGGTAGCCGCAACTTTCAAGTTGCGGAATTAAATTAAAAACGCAAGCTGAAGCTTGCGACTACCTGATAATAAAAAATTTATATTACCTGTTCAATGCTTTAACAGCAATATCTTTTCTATAATACATTCCTTCAAAATGAATCTCTTTTATCGCTTCATAAGCTTTTTCTCTCGCTTCCTTCAGATTATTTTTATTAAGAACAGCTGTAACGCCAAGAACTCTTCCGCCGTTTGTAATAATCTTTTCATCAGCTTCATCAGTGCCGGCTTGATAGATAATTATTTTTTTATCATTTAAATCCAAACCTGTAATTTCAAATCCTTTTTGATATAAATCAGGATATCCTTTTGAAGCAGCCACAACACAGACAGCAGAACCTTCCGAATAATGAACAGCATTCTTATCAAGTTTTCCGTTTGCAGAAGAATAAAGCAGCTTTAGAAAATCTCCTTTAAGCAAAGGAAGCACAACCTGAGTTTCCGGATCTCCAAAACGGCAGTTGAACTCAACTACTTTTGGTTCTTCTTTAGTTATCATTACTCCTGCATAAAGACATCCGGAAAATGGATAACCTTCATTCTTCATTCCAGCAAGAGTTGGTTTGATTATTTTATTTTCTATTTGAGATAGTAAATCATTTGTTACAACAGGAGCAGGTGAATATGCACCCATTCCCCCAGTGTTTTTTCCGGTATCATTATCTCCGATTCTTTTATGATCCTGGCTTGAAGGCAGACAGGTAAAATCAGTTCCATCAGTTATTGCAAGTATTGACGCCTCCTCGCCCTCCATAAATTCTTCTATAACAATTTTTTCCCCCGAGGTACCGAAAACTTTATCCATGAACATTTCTTTTAAAGATTTTTCAGCTTCATCATAATTATTACAGATCAGTACTCCTTTACCTGCAGCAAGACCGTCAGCTTTAATAACAAGAGGATATTTTGATTTCTTTAGATAAGAAACAGCATTTTCATATTCATCAGAATTAAATTCTATAAAATCAGCAGTTGGAATATTGTACTTCTTCATTAAATGCTTTGCAAAAGATTTATGAGCTTCTATTTGTGCAGCCTTCTGGCTTGGTCCAAAAACTTTAAATCCTGCGCTCCTTAAATAATCACCTAAACCATCAACGAGAGGCTGTTCAGGTCCGATAACAACCAAATCAATTTTTTCATCTTTACAGAACTGAAGAATTTTATCGCTGTAAGAAAGATTAATTTTAATATTTTCCCCAACCTGTTTTGTTCCGGGATTGCCCGGCATAATAAAAAGTTTATCAAGTAATGAGCTCTTACTAATTTTAAGTGCTAATGCATGTTCTCTTCCCCCTGAACCAATGAGAAGTACTCTCATAAAACATCTTTCTTAACTATGGTCTGCAATTGTTTGGTAAGCTGTTCTGTCAGAACATCTCTTCTGTATTTCTGCAGAATATTCTCATCAGGTTTGGGAAGCTCATTCTTTTTATAAAGTTCATAAACTTTTATCAAAGTATTTTTAATTTCACCAACATCATCAGGCTCAGTTATAAAAGATGCACCATATTCTTCAAGAGTCATTTTTGCAACACCATCAGGCACACAACCAATAATAGGCTTTTGGGAACCCATGTATTCAAGAAGCTTACCAGGCAGAATTGCATCAATATTTCTTTTCCTTCCTACCATGAGCCAAAGAACATCACTTGAAATAATTTTTTTTACTGCTTCTTTATGATTCATGTATCCCAACTCTTTAACAAATTCTTCCAGGTTCAGTTTGGTAACTAATGCTTTATTTTCTTTTCCCAGGTATCCTACAAAATTAAGCTGGATTTTTGAAGCCATATCAGGTCTCTCCGTAACAAATTTTTTGAAAGCATAAAGAAAATACTTAGGAGTGTTATACTCCATAAATATTCCTGAATAAGTAACAATCATCTTGTCATTAAATTTTGGTTCTGGCTGCACATTTTCAAAATCCTGAGGATCAAAACCATGAGGAATTATTACAACATCATTAAATGTTAAGAACTTATAAGTCTTAATTAGTTTTTCTTTTATCTTCCTGTTTGTAACTATAATTTTATCAGCAGCTTTTAATGATAGATATTCCATTCTCTTATGAAGAGTTTTATGAACAGGAGTAGGATAAAAAGCAAAATAGCTTCCATACCAGAGATCCCTGTAATCAACCAAAACAGGAACGTCAAATTCTTTTTTTAATTTTCTTAAATAATAAAAAGAAGAGAAAGGCGGTACAGTTACATAAAGAGCATCAAAATGTTCATTCTTTAAAAGCTCCTTTACTTTTTGTAAAGCCAGTTTAGACCAGGAAATTTTATTATCAGGGATAAAAATTGTCTGGCTGATCCTGCTAAGAATTTTTCTTACAGATTCGCGGGGAGGTTTTATGGTTCCGAATCGCGATAATATTGCATTAGGTTCTTTAGCACCAACTCTTATTATTCTTATATCAGAACTTTCAGCTTCTTTTGTTAGGGATTCATCGTGGGCAAAGTAACCAACACTTCCCGTTGTAACAACAGTAGGTTCCCAATCATAATTCTTCATGTATTTAACAAACTTAAGCGTTCTTTGAACACCGCTTAAACCCATAGGAGGGAAATAATATGCAATAACTAATACTTTAAACATTTGAATTATATGGTTGGAAAAGAAATAGTACTCTCACTAAAATCATCAGCTTTGGATATGATAATTAGGAGCTTCCTGAGTAATAATTACATCGTGCGGATGGCTCTCTATTAATCCAGCTAATGTAATCCTAACAAATTTAGTCTTTGTTTTCAGATAATTAATATTTTTTGCACCACAGTAACCCATTGATGCCCTTAACCCGCCAGTTAGCTGAAG
>JAUSIA010000305.1 GCA_030648225.1 Ignavibacteria bacterium
TAATTAGAAGCTATTTTTCAGGAGGAATTGCAATTCCTACCATGGTGCTGGATAGCTCGGGTGCGTTGCCAAATGGAGGTTTTTTTACTCTAATTAAGGGTGGATTAACCAATTTTTTAGGCAATGTTAAAAGTCTTTTAAGAGTTACCTGTAGAGTGGATGGCAAGGTGGAGGTAGATAGTGCAGTATTCTCTATAGCCGCAGAGCTAGCGCCAACTGAAAAACAGTCAACCATTACCGTAGGACAGAAGGCAAATAGCAAAGTGGTAAAAGATAGTAGTGGCATTATTGCTTCTGCGTCGAAGAAGAAAGATTTGGGATTTTTTAAAATAGGATTGTTTGTCTTGGTATTAGTTGCAGGGTTTAGCGGTTTATTTAATCCAATAATAACCATGGCGCAGGGAACACAGCCAATTAGGAATCTTTCTACAATAACTCAAGTAGAAGCCCAATATACGCGGCCGGATACAGCCGTAGTTACGTCAACGTCGGTTGGCATAATTAATAATAAATCTTCTTCAAAAGATACTTCAGCAGTTGCTAAGGATCCCGAAGCCATGAAGCCGGCAGCGTTTGAAGTGTCTTGTGGTAGTATCCCTGAAGGGAAGCAGGGGGAGTTTAGGGAATATGTCATAAATCAACTGAATCAGCTTTCCGAGGATATCCAGCAGCGTTTAATCGGGAAAAGAGGGCTCAGGAAAGAAGATGTAAAATTCTTAAAAGATAAGGGTTATCAATTTATTGGCGATACACCAGTTATATCCGTAACAGGATTTGCAAATTTTAAAAAGTCAATATTTCCTGAGTCTAAGGAGTTAAGGGTGTCCTACGTTTTTGTGAATCATAAACCTATTTACTTTGTGGATGCGGCTTCTCAGCAAGAAGTGATAAAAGAACGCCAAAAAGAACATGAAGAGTCTGAGGCCCGGAGTCGGAAGTTTAATACAGTGCTTCTTTCAATTGGCATTTCGCTTGTTGGGGGCCTGTTAGTTATGTTGCTTGGCGTTACTTTATATGAAAAGATAAATGGTCGGGAGGCTAGACAGAAACGCTACCAAAAAATTTTATCAGATCCAAAGAAGAAGTTAAAAATAACAGATGCCAGTTTTACTTCTAAAGAAGATCATTTGGACGTTGTTATATCCGGCAGATATAGAGCAGTTTTGTCGCAGGGGAATATTGAATTGTATAAGATAGATAGGAAGGACGGACAGGACAGGCGGCTTTTTCAGATTTCAAATAGAGAGCCTGAATATAACCAAGCTGAGGATAAGATTATTGATGTGGCCGCAGAGTATTTATTTAAAGATAAGCCAAAGGAAAAAGAAGTCTTTGTAAGGCTGAAGAATAAACTTGATCCTAAAGATAAATATCTGGCTTCGGCTTTTCTCGATTTTGTTTTGCGTTACAAAATAGAGGATATTTCCGATGCAGATGTGGTTTTCTATAGTTCTTTAACAGGAAATTCCATTCAATTAAAAGATATGCCAGATACCGACAGGAAGCAGTTTATCGATGAGTTAATTATAAAAGGATTAAAGATTAAATCGCGGTATATTTATGACAGGATAGTCAGTTATATAAGATGGTCTGTCGAGAACGATCCGTCTTCATTGCTATGGCTTTTTGATTCTTTTAAAAATATTTCTGATAAGGAGCAGTTGTCAATCCTGGAAGATATAGTAGAAAATCGGATTTCAGGGTTAAAAAATAAAAAAGAATTTTTCAGCCAGTATTATGAAGAAATATTAAAAATGATTAATCCTGCGCTTTTGCCTTACAAAGAACCTGTAAACAGGATGCTTGCTGATAGAGTCATTGCCGATAATTTCGGGTATTTAATTCTCAAAGGATCTTTTAATACAATTTTTGAACAGATGCCGGATATAGATATCAATAGATTTATCGTGGAAGTTTTAAAAACCGATACACTCAAAACTGATACGAATAAATCTAAAATCAAAGAAATATTTAGTTATATTGTTGGCAGCGAGGAGGCATTGAAAGCAATAAAATCCGATGAGCAGCTTACTAATGAGTTTATAGATGTTCTATCTAACCAATATTATGCAGAGAGAGAATTTCAAAACAATCTGAAGATGCTGCTTGAAGTCTTTCAGCCCGACATAGCAGGTTTCTCTGATAAAATTGTAAAGATTTTCGGCGAGTTAGGAAAATTGAGCTTTCTAATAGAGCCTATTTTAAAGGGTAAATTTAATCAGGTTTTCCTTAAGTTTAAAGATTCGCTTGAATTATTTGATTCTTATAAATTCACGGCAGAGTTTTTTGGGGATGAAGAAATAGATATAAAAATTAAAAAGTCGTTTATTAGTAAGTGCGGTAAAGAATACAAAAACGAATATCTTATTCGTAATGAAGGAGCATTAAAAGCAATAGCAAGCAACACGGAGCTTACAGATGACTTTATAAAAATGTTACGGAATAATGAAGTGGATGTATTTCAGAAGAATCTTAATATGCTGCTTGAGATTTTTCAGCCTGACATAGCAAGTTTTTCTGATAAAATTGCACAGATTTTTAGCGAATCGGGAAGCCCAAAATTTTTAATATATACTATTTTAAAAGGAAGGCTTAATCAATTTTTTCTTAGGTTTAAAGATTCACCTGAATTATTAGGTTCGTCAGAGAGTCTTGCTAATAGAAGAAAGGAAGAAAGGAAAAGCAATCCGGATATTTATAACTTCATAGAGTATGTTTTGAACCAAGAATCTTTGAGAGGGGATTTTAGAAAAGAGTTTCTTGGCCAAGTTTCGGCAGGCCTTGTGGCAAAAGCATTGAAAATAAATATAAAACTTGCCCGGTACTTAAAAGACAGGGTCGATGACTATAATATATCAGCAAGATTATCAGATCCTGATTTTAGGGCAAAAATTAACGAGATAGCTTATAACCTC
>JAUSIA010000316.1 GCA_030648225.1 Ignavibacteria bacterium
AGCAATTTAATTATGTTAAAAGAATTATTTAAAGAAAGGATTAGCGAAGGGGCATGAAATTTAAAATAAAATCTGATTTTAAACCAACAGGAGACCAGCCTCAGGCAATTGGGAAACTAGTTGATAATTTGAAAAAAGACATAAGAAATCAAGTTCTTCTTGGAGTTACTGGATCAGGAAAAACTTTTACTATGGCTAATGTTATTGAAAAAATCCAGAAGCCAACCCTTATCATTTCCCACAACAAAACTTTAGCTGCGCAACTTTATCAGGAATTCAGAGACTTTTTTCCTAACAATGCTGTATCTTATTTCGTTTCCTATTACGATTATTATCAGCCTGAAGCATATATTCCACAATCAGATACTTATATAGAAAAAGAAGCAGAAATAAATGAAGAAATTGATAAATTAAGGCTATCTGCAACCACTAATCTTTTAACCAGAAAAGACGTAATTGTTGTAGCATCAGTTTCATGTATTTATAACTTGGGATCCCCTGTTGAATACGGTAAATTTATTCTTGAATTAAAGCCAGGAGTTAACCTTACCTTAAAATCAATCATGCTAAGGCTTACTGATTTGCAATACGAACGGAATGAATATGCTTTTGAAAGAGGAAGTTTTAGAGTCAGAGGCGAAACCATAGATCTGTTTCCTGCTTACAAAGATACAGGAATAAGAATAGAGCTGAAAAACAACAAAATAATAAAATTGTCTGAATTCAGTCCTTTAACCGGAGATACGATTGCAATTCTAAAAGGCACTGTTATTTATCCTGCAAAACATTATATGACTGATCCGGCAACCTACAGCAGCGTTTTCCCAATGATAAGATCCGATATGGAAAAACAAGTTGCCAAATTAAAACAAGCTGGCAAGAATTTGGAAGCTCACAGAATAGAACAGCGGACTAATTTTGATTTGGAAATGATAAAAGAGGTCGGATATGTAAATGGAATAGAAAATTATTCAAGATATTTTGACGGAAGAGCCCCTGGTCAGCCGCCATACAGTCTTTTGGATTATTTTAATCACGCTTCAAAAGAATTTTTAACTATTGTTGACGAATCACATATAACTTTGCCTCAGTTAAGAGGAATGTATAATGGCGACCAATCAAGAAAAAGTACTTTGATAAATTATGGATTCCGTCTTCCTTCAGCATTGGATAACCGGCCATTGAAATTTCAGGAATTAATGCATAGAGTTAACAAAATAATATATGTCAGCGCTACTCCTGATGAATATGAATTATCTTTGGCAACAGAAAATGATGCGGTTGTAGAGCAACTTATCCGTCCGACAAATTTGGTTGATCCAAAAGTAACCATAAAACCTACAAATGGTCAGATAGTAGACCTGATTGACGAGATAAATAAAAGAGTTTCCAAAAAACAAAGAATTCTCGTTACAACTCTAACCAAAAGAATGGCAGAAGAACTTTCTTCATATCTTGAAGAACAAAATATCAAAGTTGCATATCTTCATTCGGATATTCAAACACTCGAAAGACAAGATGTTTTGGATAAATTACGGAAAGGTGAATATGATGTGCTTGTTGGAATTAATCTACTTCGTGAGGGATTGGATTTACCAGAAGTTTCTCTTGTTGCAATTTTGGATGCTGACAAAGAAGGGTTTTTAAGAAGCAAAACCTCACTCATCCAGACAATGGGTAGGGCAGCACGACACATCAACTCACATGTAATCATGTATGCGGATAACAAAACTAAATCGATGAGTGAGGCAATTGATGAAGTTGAAAGAAGAAGGGATATACAGCTTGCTTATAATAAAAAACATAGCAAGACACCAATAGGAATTCAGAAAGGAATCAGAGCGAGACTGACTGAAGAAGATGAGTCAAAAAATATAGATAAAAATTTGAATTACCTACTTAATCTTTCCAAAAAAGAAGTAATTCTTCCGGATGAGAAAGAAGATTTAATTAAAAGATTAAGGAAAGAAATGAAGGAAGCAGCTCAAAATCTTAATTTCGAAAAAGCCGCAATGATCAGGGACCAAATCAAATTATTAAAATTATAAATGTTTGCATCTACACCCTTGGGGTGAGTTTGTAGCTACACCTGCGGATATAAGCCTAAAATCCGCTGATGTTTTTGGTTAGCTCAATGCTTTGGACTTCCTGACCGTTTAGCAGCACTGATACCGCATCGATTCTGAGCGCTTCAGGGAGATTGCGGTGAGTTAATTTATAAAATTGTGCGGTATTGATTAGTGTTTTTAATTTCCAATATGTAATTGCCTCAAGCGGCGTCCCGAAATAATTTGATGTTCTTGTTTTAACTTCAACGAAAGCTAAAACATTTTGATCGAGAGATACAATATCAATTTCTCCATATCCTTTTCTGAAATTTCTTTCAAGAATTTTGAAACCTAATTTTTTGAGGTATTCGCAGGCCTTGTCTTCTCCCAGTATGGCAATTGGGTTAACAATTTTCAATTTTTATGCAGGCTTGGGCAATCTCATGTAGTAAAGTTTTGCGCGTCTAATTTTCTTTTTTGAATGAGCTTTAATCTCAACCTTTTCAAGATTCGGAGACTTGATTGGGAATATTTTTTCAACTCCAATATCTCCAACTATTTTCATTACAGTAAACATTTGATTTTCTCCCCTGCCTTTGAATGCCAAAATTGT
>JAUSIA010000287.1 GCA_030648225.1 Ignavibacteria bacterium
TTGAAGATTACAAGCATTCTCAGATCATCGTTACAAGGTTATTAAAGAAAAACAATTTTGAAAATATTGTTGTTGTTGAAAACGGTGCCGAAGCTCTTGATGAAGCAAAGAAACAGAAATATGATCTCATTCTTATGGATATGCAGATGCCGGTGATGAATGGCTTTGAAGCAACAGAAAAAATCAGGCTCCTCCCCGAATACAAAGACACACCAATTATAGCTCTAACTGCATTTGCAATGAAAGGCGACAGGGAAAAATGCCTTGAAGCCGGTGCAACAGATTACATTCCCAAACCGATTGACAGTGCAGAGTTTATTGAGAAGGTAAAATATTATACTGTGAGTAAAGTAAGAGCTGTCTAACTATTCTTATAACCTTCTGCTCACTCCAAATATTCTTCAAACTTTAGTAACTTTGAATAACAAAATCAGTTTTTCTAAAAATGATAAGTAACATTGTAAGAACAAGATTTGCACCCAGTCCGACAGGTTATCTTCACGTAGGTGGTTTGAGAACTGCTTTGTATAATTACCTCTTTGCAAAGAGGAACAATGGAAAATTTATACTTCGAATTGAAGATACAGACAGAGCAAGATATGTTGAAGGAGCTATAGAAAATCTTATCTCAACTTTAAAATGGGCAGGTTTATATTTTGATGAAGGTCCCGGCGTTGAAGGTGAATTCGCTCCATATTTACAATCGGAAAGATTAAATATTTATAAAGAGCATGCAGAACATCTTATAAAAGAGAAGAAAGCTTATTATTGTTTCTGTTCCCAGGAAAGACTTAATGAACTTAGGGAGAAACAGCAAAAAGAAGGTCTGCAGCCAAAATATGATAAGCACTGTCTCGGGCTTTCAAAGGATGAAGTTGAAAAAAAACTTGCTGATAATGAAAGACATGTAATAAGATTAAATGTTCAACCTGGTGAAAATATAATTGTTGATGATGTAATAAGAGGAAGAGTTGAATTCAACAGCGATGTTGTTGATGACCAGGTTTTAATTAAGAGTGATGGGTATCCAACCTATCATCTTGCAAATGTAGTTGATGATCATTTAATGAAGATAACTCATGTAATTCGCGGAGAAGAATGGCTCTCATCTACACCAAAACACATTTTGCTTTATGATTTCTTTGACTGGGAAAAACCTGTTTTTGCTCACCTCCCTCTCCTGCTTAATCCCGATAGATCAAAACTGAGTAAACGCCAGGGAGATGTTGCTGTTGAAGACTACAGGGCAAAAGGATATTTGAAAGAAGCTTTGATAAATTTTGTTGCGCTGCTTGGATGGACAGCAGGTGATGATAAGGAATTTTATTATTTAAATGAACTGAAAGAAAAATTTTCTCTTGAAAGAGTTAATAAGGCAGGTGCTGTTTTTAATGTTGAGAAACTAAACTGGCTGAATGCAGAACATCTGAGAAAAAAAGAAAACTCTGAGATTCTTATATTACTAAAAGAAGAATTATCAGGCTCAAAGTATAAAAATCAAAATTATACTGATGAGTATCTTCTGAAAGTAATTGAAGCAATGAAAGAGAGAGTTATTTTTGTAAAAGATTATTTAGAAAAGAGTCCCTACTTTTTTGAAACGCCTGGAGAGTATGATGAATCAGTTGCTGCTAAAAGATGGAAAGATAATTCTCCTGAACTGATGAAAAAATTAGTTGAGAAGTTTCAGAAACTGGAAAATCCAGTTAAAGAAGATTATGAAAATACTCTTAAGGAAACTGCGGCTGAACTTGAAGTTGAAAACGGAGATTTAATTCATCCTTTAAGATTAGC
The DNA here is from genome assembly GCA_030648225.1 of Ignavibacteria bacterium. Lineage (GTDB taxonomy): Bacteria > Bacteroidota > Ignavibacteria > Ignavibacteriales > Ignavibacteriaceae > RBG-16-34-14. The sequence continues at coordinate 1,795 of JAUSIA010000287.1, forward strand.
TGTTTCCGGTATTGGGGCTGGGCCCGGAGTTTTTGATATAGTTGATATTCTTGGAAAAGAGGAATCAATTAAAAGAATTAATAAAGCAATAGAATTAATTCCTCAGAGCAGTACTATTAAATCATAATGATTTTTTATGTCATCCCTAAAGGGATTTTGTTTATTTATTTTTGTTCATTTTTCTATAAATATGTCATCATCCCTCCGGGTTTATCAAATTTCAAATCCTGAAGGGATGATATAATTATAGTTAAGAATATCCCAAATAGAATTAAAATCCCTTTAGGGATGATATATTGATTAAGTGATAAACTCATCTGGTTTTATTATATAAAGTATTAGAAATCTAAAATATATGAGCACTACTGAAAAAGAAAATCCGGAAGTTAAACCTTCAAATTTTATAAGAGAAATAATTGATGAGTATCTGAGCAAAGGAAGATTTAACAAAGTAATTACCCGCTTCCCTCCCGAACCGAATGGTTATCTTCACATTGGACATGCAAAATCAATTTGCCTTAACTTTGGTCTGGCTAAAGATTATAATGGCCAATGCAATCTTCGTTTTGATGATACAAATCCTGAAACAGAAGAAGTTGAATATGTTGAATCAATTAAAGAAGATATTAAGTGGCTCGGTTTTGACTGGGGCGACAGGGAGTTTTATGCTTCAGATTATTTTGATCAGCTTTATGATTATGCCGTAGCGCTAATAAGAAAAGGAAAAACTTATGTTGATTCTTCAACAACCGAAGAGATAAAAAATATGCGGGGAACTCTCACTGAACCGGGAAAAGAAAGCCCTTACAGGAAAAGGAGCGTTGAGGAAAACCTTACTCTATTCAGACAAATGAAAAATGGTGAGTTCAAAGATGGAGAGCATGTTTTAAGAGCAAAGATTGATATGTCTTCTCCAAATATGAATATGCGCGATCCGATTATGTATAGAATAAGGCATGCTCATCACCACAGAACCGGAGATAAATGGTGCATCTATCCAATGTACGACTGGGCTCATGGTCAGTCTGATTCAATTGAGGGAATAACTCACTCAGTCTGCACACTTGAGTTTGAAAATCATAGACCATTGTACGACTGGTTTATTGATGAATTGGAAATTCATCATCCGCAGCAAATAGAGTTTGCAAGATTGAATCTTAATTATACTGTAATGAGCAAACGTAAACTTCTTCAGCTTGTTGAAGAAGGTTATATTTCCGGTTGGAATGACCCAAGGATGCCAACCATTTCAGGTTTAAGGAGAAGAGGATATACTCCTGAATCTATCAGGAACTTTTCTGAAAGAGTTGGAGTTGCCAAACGTGATAATGTAATTGATGTTGCTTTACTTGAACACAGTGTTAGAGAAGATCTCAACAAAAATGCTCAGAGAGTAATGGCAGTTCTCAAACCTTTGAAAGTTGTAATAACTAATTATCCTGATGATAAGGTTGAAGAACTTGATGCGGTTAATAATCCTGAAGATCCTTCAATGGGAACAAGAAAAGTTCCTTTCTCAAAAATTATCTTTATAGAAAAAGATGATTTTATGGAGAATCCTCCTAAAAAATATTACAGACTTTCTCCCGGTAATGAAGTTAGATTAAGATATGCTTACATAATTAAGTGTGTTGATGTTATTAAAGATTCAAATGGTGAGGTAACTGAACTTCACTGCACTTATGATCCTGAAACTAAAAGCGGTTCAGGAAATACTCGCAGCGTTAAAGGAACAATCCATTGGGTTTCATCAGATCATGCCATTGATGTTGAAGTGCGTTTATATGACAGGCTTTTTAGTAAAGAAAATCCTGAAGAAGATAAGGATGTTGATTTCAAACAGTACATCAATCCAAAGTCACTTGAAGTAATTAAAAACTGTAAGCTTGAACCATATCTAAAAAATGCAAAGCCAGGTGATAGATTTCAATTCGAACGGTTAGGTTATTTTTGTATAGATACTGTTGACAACAAAGAATATACTCTTGTATTTAACAGAACTGTACCTCTGAGAGATACCTGGAGTAAGATAGAGAAGTCCCAAAAGAAATAGTTTACTAGCATTAAACTATTCCGTTGGAATAATGGAATAGTGGAATAATGGTTGAGACTTAGAATTAAAAATCCAATTAACAAACAACAAATAAATATCAATTTTCAAACAGCTAAAACGAGTGGTTTCAGATTTTGAATTTGTTTTTTGGTTCTTATCTGTTTTTGGGAACTTATTGATTGGGATTTCTTTCAACATCATTCCAATACTCCATTACTCCATTACTCCACTATTCCATTACAACCTTGTGAGACATCCATTTTTTTATTGCTTCTAATTGAAACATCACAACATAAAAATCATTTGAAAAGAAATAAAAAAAACGATAATTCAAGGCGGCATATTACTTGTCAAACTTCCTAAAAATAAAAGAAAATGCTGATTAAAAATGAATAACTACTCGAACTATTCCGCTAAAGAAATACTTTTAGAATACTACATAGATAATGGCTGCGTAAGACAGGCAAATGAAAATTATTATGGTGCAATTTTTTGTTTTACAAAAGCCTTGGAAATCTCTCCAAATTTTGCTGAAGCATATTTACGCAGAGGTATAGTAAGAGGAATATTACAGGATTTTACCGGTGCTGTAAGTGATTTTTCAAAAGCTATTGTGCAAAATCCGAATTATACAGATGCATATTTTAACAGAGGGCTTCTCTGGTACAGATCCGGAATAAATATAAATGCTCTTGAAAATTTTCTGAAAGTAACCGAAATAGATCCGGGTTATAGTGGTGTTTATATTTTAATCGGTGATGTTTACTGGAAAGAAAAAGATTATGCACAGGCAGTTAAATATTATACTCAGGCAATAGAAACCGAGCCGGCAAATATGAGTGCATATTATAAACGTGCTCATGCTAAAAGAGTTTTAATGGATTATGATAGTGCCCTTGATGATTTTAATAAGTTTATTATGCTTAATCCTAATGTTGGGCAGATTACATTAACAAAAGCAATAAGAAAATTATTCAAGAAAGAAATTAAGGAAGCACGTTTCAGTTTCAGCAGTCTTAATTGATTAAACACTTATTATTCTTTAATATTACAAGTGTAAAAGAGGGTAAACAAATGTTCTCATTAAGAAGTTTATATTTTCTTTGGCTGATTCTTCATATTACAGCTTTGATTTTCTCAGGCTGGTTTGATAAAGTTACAATTAAAAAAGGTGCGTCCTGGAGTGAACTTATTGGCTATTCAAGCAAATTTTTCCCCATCCAGACTTTAGATTTAGCTTACTATGATATTACCGAATTCATAATCTACTATGCTATTCTCCCCTACTATGCTTATAAATTTATGAGCACAGTTTACATGTGGGGAAAGAAGTACTAAGCAGTTCGCAGTATGCAGTCTACAGTAGGCAAAAAAAAACTCACTTTTTACATTTCCTAAATTGTATAACACAAGTCAATGAACAATTCTTGTATTAATGAATAGCGTTGCTCAAACATTTAAACTTTATTAACTTTACGATAAATGAAAAAGAAAAGCCGAAGTGGCGGAATTGGTAGACGCGCTGGACTCAAAATCCAGTCTGGCTTACACCAGGTGCCGGTTCGAGTCCGGCCTTCGGTACATAATTCATATAGAAAAACACTCTCTATTATTTAAGTAAACTATTCAGCGAATCGCTTTCTAAACGACATTCATTTTTTTTCCGAAATATCAACTCCTCAAATTAAATTTTATAAATTAGGATAATTGAATGTTGATAGGAATTGAGTTAATTTTTCAATTGTTAAGTAAATACTCAGGATATTAATGTTATTAATGTATGTCTAATCACTTTTCCTTTCACAGAATTAATTCCAAACTGAAAATTCATTTACTGATATTTTTCATATTTAGCACCTCAACAACAGCTCAGGAAAATTATTTTTATACAAACAAAGCTTATGGCAGCGAGTCTCTTTTCAATCCCCTTACATTATTTATAAATGGTGGTTATGATATCTGCCAGCTTCAATCTGTTTCAAACAGGATTGGAGATCATCAATATAATAAAATTGCTAAGGTTGTATTCAGAAAACCTGGGAGATCCTTTCAACAGTATCTCTAATTATGGATGGAATAATCTTCTTAGGACTGAACTCCTGCCACTTAGTTTTACAAAAGATAAAATGCAATGGATTCCTAATTACCTGCATCATCTTATTGGCGGAGGTATGCTGTATACTGCAATGAAAGAATGGTACAAGGAACACAACTTCCCTTTACCCTGGCTTTTTTCCTCCGTTACGGTTATGGGTCAGTATTTATTTAACGAAGTTATGGAAACCGGCCCACATGAAGGTTATAGTGTAGATGAAGTAGTAGACATTTATATTTTCGACCTCGGCGGTATTATTCTTTTCAGGTTTGATTCTATAAACGAATTCTTCAGTAAAACATTAAATCTTTCCGATTGGTCATTGCAATCTTATGTTACCAAATGGGAGGGTAAATGCCGGACAGTATTTTTCAATTAAATGGAAATACCCTTTTTCGGATGATTATTATATGTTCTACAGATTTGGAATAGGTGCATTGTGGGGTGTTTCAAAAAAATAGATTCAACAGATTTTTTTTCTGTAGGTATTGGTTTTAAAACCAAACACTTAGTTGATGTTAACAAAGCTTATCGCCAAAGAACAATTGAAACAAGCTGGTATGCAGGAATATTTTATGATAGAAATAATTCTCTTCTTGCATCTCTGGTTATGAGCGGTGTAAAAGAATATTTCTGTATGATTGATATTTAGCAGGGAATAATTAATATGGGAACGTTTTCACCCGGAATCCAGACAGTAATTGGAAGAAACGGAAATATAACTTTCGGTTTTTCTACAAGATACATGTTAGGTTTGGGATACGAAACTTATTATTGACAAATCTGAATAGAAACAATTATAAAATTTAGGGACAAAAATTTACTCCAAATTAAATAAGCATTAAAAGAAATTATTTTGTAGTTTCTCTTAAAATTTATTCAAGGTTTTCATGAAATACTTCTTTATAATAATCACCCCTCTTATCATCTCAGTTAATTTAACACAAGCACAAATTCAAACTGAATTAAACTTTCCTACTGAGACGGGTTTAATAAATAATCTTAAAAATGATGGGCTCTCCTTTTATAATACATCAATTGGTCTTCTTGAAAGTCCTTTTCATTTTGATGAGGAGGATTTTATTCTAACTGGAATTATTGCCGGAGCTACAGCTTTTTCATTTACATTTGATAACCCCGTTCGTAATAACATTGGTAAGATTCAAAGTTCATCTTTAGACAGAGTAGCAAGTTTTGGAGAAAAATTTGGAAACGGAGGATATGTAGCGGGGTTGAGCGGTATATTATATCTTGGTGGTCATATTTTTCAGGAAGAAGAATTGAGAAAAACCGGACTAATGCTTGCTGAAGCAATATTTCTTAATGGTGTTGTTACCGAGGGATTAAAAATAATTACGGGAAGAAGCAGACCATTTAGAAACGAAGGAAACCATGAAATTGATTTCTTTGAAATGGAATTTGAAGATGGAGAAAACTCGCTTCCTTCCGGCCATACATCAACTGCTTTTGCGGTTGCAACAGTTCTTTCTGAAAGAATAGATAATCTTTATGCTTCTATTAGTCTTTATTCACTTGCCGGATTAACTGCTTTCGAGAGAATTTATAATGATAAACATTGGCTCTCGGATACGATTTTAGGCGCAGCACTCGGAACTGTTATTGGTTTAAAAGTTGTGAAACTTAATTCTAAAACTGATAATCATGATTCCTCTATTGATATGAATATAACACCAGTTGTAAATTCGAATGGATATGGTGTGGGAGTTGTTTTGCATTTTTAAAATGATATAAACTAAAACAAAATACAAGGGAGAGTGTAAATGAAAACATCAATGCTGTCCCTGATCATTACTTTACTTTTCTTAAACTCATATCCATCCAAAGCTCAGAATAACC
>JAUSIA010000318.1 GCA_030648225.1 Ignavibacteria bacterium
TTAATGCTGTCTTCATTTTCCTTTATTATATCATTAAGCTCTTCAGCTGATATATCCGGGTTGGATTCCTTTATTTCTTTTCTTTTTTGATCAAGGATCTTTGAAATTTCTTGTGAATCCTGGCATCCTTTATATGTGGGAAAAAGCAGGAAAATGCTTAACCCAATTGCAGCAGCTATAATAATTAGTCTGAATCTGAATTCTTTCATTTTTTCTTTATTTCTGTTGGATTTTCAAAATTATTAACTGCCAAAATTACCAGTATAGGTATAGAAAGTCAATTAAATGAGGGGATAATAATTTACTGTGTATTTAAAGGATTAAATTGAACTGATTACTTTTTTTATTAGTCTTTCAAATTTTTCTTTTACGCGTTCTGCAGTTTCAGTAACATCTGAGTGTGAGAGTTTATTTTTTGAAATTCCTGCTCCATAATTGGTTATGCAGGAGATTGCAGAGGTTTCCATTCCAAGGTAAGATGAAAATACTGCTTCGTGAACGGTGGACATTCCTGCCGCATCACCACCGCATATGCGGGTCATTTTTATTTCTGCAGGAGTTTCGTAACTCGGACCTTTTGAATACCAGTAAACCCCTTCTTTTAATTCTATCATTTCATTTAAAGCAGCAGTTTTTATTTTTTTATTAAAAGATGAAGAAGGAAAATCCAATATTCTGTTTTTCTCTTCCACTCCGGCAAGACCAATTAAACTTGTTAATTCTTTTTTAATGTTTATTCCATTAAAGGAATTAATCAGCATTAAGTCTCCCGGGTGAAAATTAAAATCCACACTTCCTGCCGCATTAGTCAGAAGGATTTTCTTGCATCCTGTTTTATGAGCAATGAAGATCGGTAAAATGCACTGGTAAATTTTATATCCTTCATAAAGATGAATTCTTCCCTCGAAGAGAATTAGTTTTTTTCCTTCATATTCTGAAAAATGAATTTTACCTGCATGTCCTTCAATAGTTGAAGAAGGGTAACCAGGTAGTGAAGATGTTGAAAAAGATTTTTTTGTGTTTACACTTTTTGCAAACTCTCCCAAACCGCTTCCAAGTATAATTGCAAGTTCCGGTTTGAAGGGAAGGTTCTCTTCAAAAAATTTTATGAGATCTTTGTATTTAAAATTTAAATCCATCATTTATAAAAACATTCGTAGCACAGATTACTAATCTGTGTTACCATTATCGTTTACTTAAAATAAAATTCCTGCTAATGTAGCTGTCATTAGAGTTGCCAGTGAACCACCAATAACAGCTTTAATACCCAGTTTTGCTATATCAGATTTTCTTGTTGGTGCAAGAGGTCCTATTCCTCCAATTTGTATTGCAATAGAGCTGAAGTTTGCGAATCCGCATAAAGCATAAGTTGCCATAAAAATTGCTTTTTCAGTTAAAATTGCTTTTGACTGAATCAAAGCTCCCATATCAAGATAAGCAACAAATTCATTTAAGACGATTTTTGTTCCGATGAGACTTCCAAACTCAAGTGCATCCTGCCATGGTACTCCGATTCCGACAGCAAGGTATTGAAGTACAAGTCCGATTAACAATTGAAAATTAAGTGGTTTTCCATAATTAGCTTTTAGAGTTTCATTTATGCCAATCATATCTCCAAAACCCTGAAGGATATAATTAATAAGTGCAATAAGAGCAATAAAAGCTATAAGCATTGCACCAACATTCAAAGCAAGTGTTAATCCGTCTCCTGCACCAACTGCCGCAGCTTCCACAACATTGGATGCATTTTTCTCAACAGTTATTTTCACGGTTCCTTTTGTTTCAGGGGTAGTGGTTTCAGGAAAAAGTATTTTTGAAATTACAAGTGCGGCGGGTGCAGCCATAACACTTGCACCAAGAAGATGAGTTGCAAAAAGATGTCTTGCTTCATCCAGTGGAATACCGAGAGATTGAGAGTATGATTGTCCGAGTATTTGTATATAAGCAGCCATTACTCCACCTGCAATAGTAGCCATTCCGCCAATCATAATAGTTAGTATTTCACTCTTTGTCATTCCTTTAATAAATGGTTTGATCATAAGGGGAGCTTCCGTTTGCCCGACAAAAATATTTGCTGCGCAGGAGAGAGATTCAGCTCCGCTTGTTCCCATAACCTTTGCCATTACCCAAGCCATTGCCTGAACAAATCTCTGCATTATTCCGAGGTAATAGAGAATTGACATTAAGCTTGCAAAGAAAATTATTGTTGGTAAAACCTGGAAAGCGAAAAACATTCCCAGGCTTCCTAATGAACCGGGGCTTTTTGCAAGTGCACCAAAAACAAATTCGGCTCCTTCAGTTGTGAAATTTAAAACAAGAACAAAGAACCCGCTTACCCAGGTGAAAAATTCTTTAACCCATCCAAGAGGGAAGAAGAATGCTCTTAGAGAATCTCCTTTGATTATAAAAATTGCAAATACTAATTGAAGACTAAGACCGGCACCAACTAACCTCCAATTTATCTTTTTTTTGTTGTTTGAAAGAAGGAAAGCAATTGCAAGAATAAGAAGAATTCCTAAAAATCCACGAAGAATATCAATAAAGCCCATGTGCCTCCTTAGCTTTCATTTGGAATGTAATGACATTTTCTGCATCGTGCTTCATAAATATCTGAAGCACCAACTACAACTCTTTCTGAAGAAGAAGTTTTTCTTTGTGTTTTATCAGCAGGATTTCCGCAGACAACACATATTGCAAGAGTTTTTGTAATATATTCTGCAATTGCAAGAAGCTGCGGCATTGGTTCAAAAGGAATTCCCCTGTAATCCTGATCGAGACCGGCTACAATTACACGTTTACCATTATTAGCCAAAGTGTTGCAGATGTTCACAATATCAGAAGAGAAAAACTGTGCTTCATCAATCCCGATAACCTTTGCATCTTTTGCTGATTCATTCACTTCGTTAATGTCGTCTATCAGAATAGAGGGAAGTGATTGTTCACTGTGGGAGATAATGGAATTTTTAGAAAAGCGAGTGTCTATCTTTGGTTTAAAAATTTTTACATTCTGTTTTGCAATCTGGGCTCGTCTTAATCTTCTTATTAGTTCTTCTGTCTTACCACTGAACATACATCCGGCAATTACTTCTATCCATCCGGTATCTTTAGGTATTGAGTGTAGTTCAAATTCGTTCATAAGCTATTGAAAATTTCCACCAAAGGCGGATCAGCCTCTGGCTGAAAAAATGAAAAATTTTGGTGAATAATTGATTTGATTGCTGAAGTTACCATTTTCATTTTAGGTTTGAATCTCCGAAAGGAAGAGGGAGAAGCTCAGCAAGTTTTAGAATCTTTGATTCCTTTTTTTGATTTACCATTATCACATCAATCTCACTCCCGCATAAATCATTCAGTACCTGTCTGCAGGCGCCGCAGGGAGGACAAAATCCGGGGTCATCACTTGCTATTGCAATCGCTTTAAATCTTCTTTCACCTTCTGAGATTGCTTTGAATACTGCAACTCTCTCAGCACACACAGTAAGACTGTAAGAACTATTTTCAATATTTCCGCCGAGATAAATTTTTCCATCTTCAGTTAATAATGCTGCTCCAACATAGAAATTTGAGTAGGGAGGTACTGCTTTTAATTTTGCCGCGATAGCTTCTTCAGCTAATTCTTTATAATCCATATCTATATAATTTATGCATCGGCAAAATATACGATTGAATTTTAATTTCAAAGAATTTGGTTAACTCTTTTTCTCTACCATTTCACTAACATTCTTTCACAAATTCTTTAAAAGAATAATTATTTATTCTTGAAGAATTAACTAACTCTTTATGTTTTGTTGTGAAATTACCTAATAGAAAAAAGGCAATTGTAGATATTAGAAAGTTAGAAGAGTATTGTCTTAATCTTCTGCATCCAAGAGGTAAGCAAACATTATGAAAAAGAGATTTAAATTACCCGATGTTGTAGCCTTATCTGAAGATTTACCTAAAGAAGGTTTATTAAAAGGACAAGTTGGTACAATTATAGAAATTTTATCTGATGACTACTTTGAAGTTGAGTTTTCTAATGATAAAGGTGTAACTTATTCTTTAATCCCGTTAAAATCTTCTCAATTGATTCAACTGCATTTTAATCCCTCAAAATCAAAAAGAGCATATGCTTAATATGATAATAAAATTAAAATGATTTCTTCGTTGATAAATTCTGTCTTTAATTTTTCCAATCAGTCTTTCCTGTAAGAGCATTAAAGAAATTAAGGATTAGAAATAATTCATAATTTGTCTGCAAATAGAAAATCTTAACCGGATTAAAATCATAACCCA
>JAUSIA010000320.1 GCA_030648225.1 Ignavibacteria bacterium
GTTCAGAAAACATATCATAACCAAAAGCACGCTGGTTTATTTCATTAAAAGGTTCCAGGTAAATAATAGAGGTATAGATTTCTCTTTCACCATCGGGCCATATCCTGTAATTAGAAAAACCCTCATTTCTAATTTGCTTTATATGCTTTTCCTTATCTTCTTTCTTAACAACTTTTGAAAATCCTATTCCAAGAATACCGGGATAACTTTCATTTATTTTTAAGCTGTTTACATAGTTTTTCCATTCCTCCCTGGTAACCTCATCTGAAGCATTAAATAAACCTAAGCAGCCTCGTAACACCTGCTCGTAATCGTGCATTCTGTCTTTTATAGCATAACTGATTTCATTTGTCTGAAAATTGAATTTCTCTTTGGTTTCTTTATCTATAGTATTCTTTGTAGAATACCATGCAAATGCAGTTATGGCAAGGGAAATGATTAAAGTTATCCATGCTACAACCATCCCCCTCTTAAAAAGAGCAGATGAAAGTGTCTTAACTAACTGTTCGAAAGGTTTATTTTTATAGTTTGCCACAATATTTCAGGTTGCTTTTTCAGTTGAAAAATAAAGAAATACAATTAAAAATCATATGATAAAGATTATATAACAGTTCAAGAGCAAGAGAAAGAAGTTATGCAAAGTATTAATATAAAATTGCCACGACCTTCAGGTCGTGGAGTAGCGAACTCACAAGTACAGGCTTTAGCCACAATTTTAGGCAATTTGGGCTAAAGCCCTAAGATGTTTTTTGGTTTATTGAGTCCCCAACATAAATGTCGGGGCTATTAAATTTCAATCTTCTTTGTAACTTCAGTTAAATAAATATGGTTTTAACTTCAATCCTTCTATCTTATTTTCTTGTAACAAGGAACCATTTTGTTTAATAATCACAATCCAAATAAATATCGCATAATATCATTTTAAGGGTTTAACTTTTTGTATATTCGGTAAATTTTTTTTATAAGGAAAAAACCTGTAAAAGCTTTATTTATTATATATAATTTTATACAGCGTTCGTTCTTATTAAATGAAATAATATTTACTTTCAAAACTTATTTAATTCCAGAGGGCATCAATGTCTGATCTTCTTAACAAAGCTTCAGAATATGCATCCAAAATAATTTTCCAAAAACTCCCTAAAGGAATGGTATACCATAACCTCGACCACACAAAAGAGGTAGTTGAAACAACAGAAGAAATTGGGAAAAGCTCAGGTCTCTCTCCTAATGAAATAGAGATGCTTTTACTTGCAGCCTGGTTTCATGATACAGGTATTTCAGAAGCATATAATAATCATGAAGAAAAAAGTGCACAGATAGCAAAAGAATTTCTACTAAGTAATAATTATCCTCCGGAAAAAACAGATAAAGTTTCAAATTTAATACTTGTTACAAAAATGCCGCAGAATCCAAAAAATCTTTCCGAAGAAGTTATTTGTGATGCAGATATTTCTCACATAGGAAGAAAAGGATTTAATACGCTCTCACAGCTTTTAAGAGCTGAATGGGAAACTTTACAGAATAAAAAGATAAGTGATCTCGAATGGTTAAAAAGTAATATTGAATTTGTAGGGGGCACTAAATTTCATACTAAATACGCAAAAGAAAATTTTGAAGAGCAGCGTTCAAAAAACCTTGCCAAGCTTCAAAAAAAATTAAGGAAGGAAGTTACTGAAATGCCTGCGGTAGTTAATGAAGTACCTAAAACGTCGGATCCGGATAAGATTAAGAAAGATAAAAGCGGCGAGCGCGGTGTCGAAACAATGTTCAGGAATGTTATGAGAACACATGTTGAGTTTAGCGGAATGGCTGATAATAAAGCAAACATTATGATTAGTGTTAATACGCTTGTACTTACTGCAATCATAGCTATCCTTGCAAGAAAACTTGATGCAAATCCGCATCTTATAATTCCAACTGCAATGATAACACTCGTTAGCTTAACAACTCTTGTTATTGCAACTATTGTTACCCGGCCAAAAATAACTTCCGGAATTTTTACTAAAGAGGATATTGAAAAGAAAAAAGCAAATCTTCTATTCTTTGGAAATTTCTTTAATATGGATCTTAAAAATTTTGAATGGGGAATGCGTGAGTTGATAAATGATAAAGATTATCTATATGGAAGCATGATTAAAGATTTCTATTACCTTGGTCAGGTGCTTGGACACAAATATAAGTTTCTTCGTATCTGTTATAATATTTTTATGTATGGATTAATTATTTCAGTAATTGCTTTCGCAATTGCTATTGTTCTTCATCCTGAAACTGATCTCGGTCCCTTAGTTTAAACTTAAGTTGGAATATGAAAAAGCTTTTCCTGGTTCGTCATGCTAAATCAAGCTGGGATTACAATGAACTTGCAGATTTTGAAAGACCTTTAAGTAAACGAGGAAGACGTGATGCACCCTTTATGGCAAAGCTGCTTTCACAGCAAGGTGTAAACCCTGATCTGATAGTTTCAAGCCCTGCAAACAGAGCGGTTGCAACGGCAAGATACTTTTGTGAGTCTTTTAACTATAATTTTAATGATCTTTTTTTAGCACCGAAACTTTATGAAGCATCCAGTGAGGAGTTACTTAATATTGTTCAGGAGTTAGGAAACTCATTTATTAATGTTATGGTGTTTGCTCACAATCCCGGTTTAACAGATTTTGCAAACAGACTCTCAGATAAATCAATAGATAATATTCCAACCTGCGGTATTGTATCTTTAAGTTTCAAAGCTGAATCCTGGAATGAAATAAATAATCATAATTCTGAAATAATATTTTATGAATATCCAAAGAAATACTTTAAATAGATATAAAGGTATAGGGTATAGGTAAATCATTTCATTTAATATTTTGAGATTATGAGATTGTGAGATGATGACTTAAACAATAAATGACAATTGAATGACAATAAATGACTATCAATAACTAATGACTAATGACCAATAACCAATGACTAATTTTTACAATCGGGAATTAAGCTGGCTTTCTTTTAATTACAGAGTCCTTCAGGAAGCAAAGTATCCTTCAGTACCTTTATATGAAAGAATAAAATTTTTAGCGATCTATTCTTCCAACCTCGATGAGTTCTTCAGAGTTAGAGTTGCTTCATTAAGAAGTCTTTTATCTTTAAAGAAGAAAACCAAAAAGGAACTTGATTTCAGCCCGGAAGAATTATTAAAACAAATACACAAAACTGTAAACAGGCAGCAGGAAGAGTTTGGGAAAATTTACCGTGAGCAGATTGTACCACAGCTTGAGCAGAATAAAATTTTTGTTTTAAATGAAAGGCAGCTTCTTCCCCGGCATAAAGATTATCTTACTGATTTTTTTAACCGTGAATTAAAACCATATCTTCAGCCAATATTGCTTGATAAAAGAATTGAAACATTCCTGCAGAATAAAGTTATCTACATTGCAGTCAGGTTAAAAAACCTGGAAAGCTCTCCTGGTAATGAAAAGAAGAAAAAAAGATTCAGGTATGCTTTAATTGAAGTTCCATCAAGAACAGACAGATTTATAATTTTACCTGAAGTGGATGAGAATAAATCTCTCATCTTTCTAGACGATGTTATAAAAATATTTCTGCCGGACTTTTTTCCAGGATATGAAATTGAATCATCTTTCACCGTTAAGCTTACAAGAGATGCGGAACTTTATATTGATGATGAATTCGCAGGTGATTTGCTCGATAAGATAAAGAAGAGCCTGGGTAAAAGAAATACAGGTGTCCCTTCAAGATTTTTATATGATGCGCAAATGCCAAAAGATTTTCTGAAGTATTTAAGAAACTGCATTAGATTAAATAAAGATGATCTTATTCCGGGAGGAAGGTATCATAACTATAATGACTTCTTTTCTTTCCCGAATTTAAATGGGAAGGAATTAGAAAATGAACCTATGATTCCGCATAGAAGTAAAATTCTTGATAAATATAATTCTATACTCAAAGCAGTTTCTGAACAGGATATTCTGCTTCATTTTCCTTACCAGAGTTATGAATATATAATAAAGTTTATTGATGAAGCTGCGAAGGATCCGGACGTTAAATCAATTTATATTACTTTATATCGTGTTGCCTCCGGTTCTCAAATAATTAAAGCATTATCAAAAGCTTCAGCAAATGGAAAGAAAGTGACTGCTTTTGTTGAAGTAAAAGCAAGGTTTGATGAAGAATCTAATTTTTCTTCTGCAGAAGAACTGCAAAGAGCAGGAGTGAAAGTTCACTACAGTTTCCCGGGATTAAAAGTTCATTCTAAAGTTTGCCTGGTAAGCCGATTAGAAAATGAGCAGAAGGTTTATTATGGATACTTTTCAACCGGGAATTTTAATGAAAAGACTGCTAAGATTTATTCTGATTATGGATTGTTCACTAAAGATGAACGCTTAACAAAAGAAGCAAGAAAAGTTTTTGATATTCTCACTAAGAAAAAAGAAAAGGAAAATTTTATTCATCTCCTGACTGCTCCATTTAATTTAAGAAGTGCGCTGGAAGAATTGATTGATAAGGAAATTGAGAATGCAAAAGCAGGAAAGAAAGCTTACATCATTCTGAAGATTAATAGCCTTGAAGACAGAAAGATGATTAAACTTTTATACAAAGCATCCCAGGCTGGAGTAAAAATAACTTTAATTATAAGAGGGATTTGCTCTCTTATACCTAACAAGAATATAAAGGTAATAAGCATTGTTGATCGGTTTCTTGAGCATTCAAGAGTTTTTATTTTTGGTAATGATGGAAATGAGAAGATGTATGTCTCCTCTGCTGATTGGATGACAAGAAATCTTGACAGGAGGATAGAAGTCTGCTTCCCTGTTTATAGCGAAGAGATTAAAAAACAGATAAGAGAAATGATAAATATCCAGTTAAAGGATAATGTTAAAGCACGAATCATCAACAAATTCCAGAACAACAAATACCGGAAAACAAAAAGCAGCAAAAAGATTAGAGCACAGTATGAGATCTATAATTATCTGAATAAAATAAATTCTGTGGCTATAATTAAGAGTGTATGATCAAAAATAAAAAAAACCTTTCTTACTCATTCACCATAGGCACTATTAAAACAGGTACATTACTCACATCAATTATTTTTCGGGTTAAATCCTTCCAGAAAAGATGACGGGTAGTTTTCGGTGCGGGAGATCCGATTATTAACAGATCGTATTGACCTTTTTGTAATTCAGAAGAAATTTTATTTACAGGATTATCATCCTCTTCAATTTTTATTTCACTTTTAACATTTAAAGCCTCAAGAGTTGCTTTCCCCAAGTGAAGATGACGTTCAGCTCTATATAATTCTGCCTTAGATGAGCTTTTACGGGTTACATGAAATAAAGTTGTAAATGCTCCTGTTAATTTTGCTACACGTCCACCAAACTTAATATCTTCTTTCCCTGGTTCACCTGCAGCAGTACAAATTAAAATCCTCTGTATCTGCGAATGAGGATTCTTTACAAGAAGAACAGGTAATTTAAGCACTGTTAGTATTTGCAACGCTTTTGATGAATAGTCTGTAGGTTCTTCTTCCCGCTTAAGAATAACTATCTCATATTGCCCTTCCTGTGCTTCTCTTAAGATCTCTTCTGTATAACTCCCCTGCCGGACATTTGTACTTGTTAAATTCAAATAACGTTGATGTGATTGCCTTATTGTTTCTAAATGGTTGAATGTTTCTGAGTGATGTGACTGAGAATTGACCACAGATAATAAACATGCAAAACCCTCCGTTGCCTGAGCTAAAGAGAAACCAAATTCTACAAAAGAAGGATCAATTGAAGAATGATCAATGTAAATTAATAATTTTAATCCGGTAGGCTGCAGAACATGAAAATTTTTTAAGCCTAACCAAAATTCCTGGTTAGAATCCAAAATTTCATCTGTAATATTATTACCTGGTACAACGGCTTCAATTCTAACCGTGTTTTGACCGTAAGCAATACGAGGTTCTAAAGCTTGTACACCTTTTAATTCATTTACATCTAAGAAAAGACGAAAAAATGATCCGTTAAATTTTATTTCATTTATTTTACTGCGTCCTAAAACATAAATATCGTCTGAAAATTCTTTAGTACTTAAAAGAACTGACTCAGGCCTGAAGAGGATACGTACGGGTGCATTGTCATCGTGAGGTGGAGCTTTTTCAGGGAAAGGAAGAAGTGTGGAACCTAATCTTATAAAATTTTTTTCTTTACGCCCGACCAAAACATTACCACCCCCAATAAAAGCAGCTGTAAATTCAAACTTCGGATAATTATAAAGTTTATCAGGTTGGTCAACTTCAATTAATTGTCCCTGATTAATTACACCAATCCTGTCTGATAATTCAAAGGCTTCTTCCTGATCATGAGTAACAAGAATTGTAGTTACCTTAATTTTATTTTGAATTTCTTTAAGACTTTTTCTTAATTGGGATCTGATCTTTACATCAAGAGCACCAAAGGGTTCATCAAGAAGTAATACTTCAGGTTTATAAGCCAAAGCACGCGCAAGAGCTACACGCTGCTGCTGGCCGCCTGAAAGTTCATCAGCATATCTTTTCTCTAAACCAGTTAACCCAACAAGTTCAAGTAAATCCGCAGTTACTTTTTTTCTCTCTTCAGAATGTACTTTTCTAATCTTAAGACCAAATTCAATATTATCCTGAACCGTCATATGGCGGAATACAGAATAATTTTGAAATACAAAACCGGTATTACGCTGCTGCGGAGAAAGATTAGTAACATCTTTTTCATTAATTTCAATTTTGCCCGCATCCGGTTGAATAAGCCCGGCAATAACTCTTAATAATGTGCTTTTACCACTTCCGCTGCTGCCTAAAAGAACAAAAAGTTCACCGTTAAATATTTCCAGGGAAATATTGTTAATAACGATTTGATGACCGAAACGTTTTTTAATTTTATTCAGTTTTATAGACATATTATGCTATCATTTTTTTTCTTCTTGTAAAACGAATCA
>JAUSIA010000321.1 GCA_030648225.1 Ignavibacteria bacterium
CCAGAGGCGGATCAGCCTTTGGCTGAGAACTTTTACAGGAACCATCATAATGACAGACCTTACTTTTAAACGGCTTTCAAAAATACTCCTGTGGGTTTTGGCAATCTTTATTCTTCTCTACATTACTTATCTTCTTTCAGATTTAATTATAATCCTGGTTATCTCAATCCTTCTTGCATTTATATTTGATCCTCTTGTTACAATGCTTGAGCAGGAAGGTTTTAACAGGCTTGCATCAACTCTGTTTATTTTTATTGGCGTGGGTTTATTTGTTTACCTTGGTTTATCAGTTTTTATTCCAAAATTCACATTACAGATGAACCATTTCTTGGAAACCTTACATGAATTTGATATCAACGATCAGCTAAATAAAATTGAAGAAGAAATTCAGTCATTTATTCCTTCCTTTCCTTCAGGAGAACTCTCAAAGTCTGTTGACGGCTTTATTAAGAACTTAATAAAAAATCCATTTGAGTCTATATCAGTTTTACTTTCAAGTATTTTTTCTATAGCAGCTATTCTTGTTATTGTTCCATTCATTTCTTTCTTTTTACTTAAAGACAGCAGAAATATCCTGCAGGGAATTCTTCACATGATGCCGAATAAATTTTTTGAAATGTCATATTATATCTCAAAGAAAGTAAGTGTGCAGATAGGAAGATTTGTAAGAGCATGGATATTTGATGCAACTTTTGTCGGTACTTTCTGCGGGCTGGGTTTTTATATTATTGGGATTGAGAATGCCCTGCCTTTGGGAGTGATTGCTGGATTAGGTCATTTAATTCCTTACCTCGGACCAATCATAGGTGGAATTCCTGCAGCAATAATTTCAATAATCCAGTATGGGGATCTATCACATATTCCATATATCATTCTTGTTCTTTCTATCATATATACTCTTGATAACGGGTTTGTACAACCTTATGTTTTTGCAAAAAGTGTAAATATACATCCTATAATTATTATTCTTTTAATAATTGCGGGAAGCCAGTTGTTTGGTTTGCTTGGGATGCTGCTTGCAGTACCAACCGCTGCGGTTATCAGAACTTTAATTAAAGAGATCTATTTTGCTTTTAAGAATTATAAGATTGCAAGGATTTGAACACCCCGATTTAATTCTTTTTCTGTATTCATTTTAAAACTTCTTGAACTTGCTCTTGAACTTAATTATGTCCTCTCAATTATTCTCCGCCAGATTTCAAAAGTAAGCCACCAATCTATCTCGTTGGCTAAAGCAAGATTCTTTTTCCTATAAAATCCCTCAACTAAATCTTTCACTTTTTTCTGATCGTAATATTCACAGGAAGTAACATCACCAGAATTAGCAGTATCCTGTATGTATTCGGATAATGTTTCAAGAAATTGTATTACGAGGTTGTCTTTATAATAAAATCCTAATTTGTTTTTTAACTTTATTAATATTGAAGATGGAATACTGCCAAGTCCAAAAGGATAAGTTGTACCACCTTTAACGAGAGGTATCTGAGATAACGAAGGAGAGAAATTTTTTATTATTTTATAAAAAAGTTTACTATTATTTCTATCCTTAACTTTAGTTTCAAAAAGTTTTTTGAGAAAAGAAGGCTGGACAAAGGGCATAAAATTTACCAACTGGCTGTCTGAACGCGACTGTTCAACTGAAAAGTGAACTAAACGGGTTCTTATTGCAAACAGATCCAGCCAGTTTTCTACTCCAAAACTTTTTACCATTGGCATTGTATGAAAAATTTCATCCATCTGTTTCTGCATACGAACCTGCATCAATTGAACATAATCATCTTTAAATATGTTTGAACGACTATATTTTAGAAGAGAAATAATTTTCCCATATTTACTATTATAAATTGCATTTCTTCCTTTAAATAAAAGACTATTAAGGTAACGTCTTCTGGCTATCTCTCCATATCCACCATCAATTACAATTTTATTTTGGTTATAAAGAGTTGAATAAAATTGCAAAAGTAAAAATTTGGATGCCGGAGTTGTTAAAATTGTTTCACCTACATATTCAGTTAACAAAGAAATAATTTTATCGGCTGGCGGGATTAATGGTTCCCAGAAAAAATGTTCAACATTAAGTTCTTTTGCAATCACTTTGGCAGCTTTTGTATCAGGATGATCAGGAAAATTAATAGAATGTAAAAACCAGTTCTTTGATTTTGATGAAATTAAAAGTGCAAGTAAAATCCGCGAATCTAAACCACCAGAGAGTGCAAGTGATATTTTTTTGTCATTATTCAATCCGCACAAAGTAAAATCTCTTAAGATTGAAATAAAATCTTTATCTTCTGATAGTGAAGGTATAAGATTAGGATGCCAGGGCTGATTTTTTATTTGGTAAGATAAAGGATTAAGATTAATTAAAGCTTTTCCTCTCTGGCTCATTCTTTCAACATTCTTCAGAATACTTTTTTGGGAAATCTGATTTAATAAAAACCAGCATGCACCAACTTCTTCCCAATCAATTGTGATTTTTTTATTTAACTTAGAAAGCCAGTCAAGTCGTGTAGAAAATGCAATGCAATCATTTAAATTTGTCAGATAAATATTTCTTATACCTAACTGATCTGTAAACAACTCAAGTTTATTTTTATTCCATCTTGCTGCAGCAAAATGTCCATTCAAAATGTATTGAGAAAAAGTCTGATTCGTTAATTC
>JAUSIA010000324.1 GCA_030648225.1 Ignavibacteria bacterium
CAATTAAACTTTATGAAGAAGAAGATTATGAAGTTGCAGTGAATGAATTCCAGGCAATTGTTCTGCAGTACCCCGGGAACCCGGTTGTAGATGATGCGCAGTACTATCTTGGAATGACACGTTTTCAAAGGGGTGAATATATTCTGGCAGCATATGAATTCAGCAAACTTGTAAAGAATATGACTGCAAGTGAATTTGTATCAAAGGGACAATTTATGCTGGCTGAATGTTACTACCAATTATCACCTCACTATTCACTTGAACAGAAATATACAGAGAAAGCTATTGAAGAATTCCAGGCATTTATTGACTTCTTCCCTTCAAATGAAAAAGTTGCCGAAGCTGAAGGAAAAATTAAAGAGTTAAATGAAAAGCTTGCACTTAGAGCTTTTGAGAATGCAAAGATTTATGAAAAATTAGAATACTATACTGCAGCATTAATTTATTACAATAATGTACTTGAGATTTATCACGATACACAATACGCACCGATGGCTATGTATAATAAGATAAAACTGCTTGCTGACAGAGACAGAAATAAAGAAGCTTTAGCAGAGATTTCAAAATTTATTCAGCGCTATCCCGATGATGTAAGATTACAGGAGATCCAGGATTTAAAATCATCCCTGGAAAATAAATTATCGGCTGCCAGGTAATGCCCCCGCAAAAAAAAGTAAGCGATTCTATTGTAACGATGACAGAACTGGTTTTACCAAACCATACAAACCAGCTTGGAAATTTACTTGGGGGACAATTGATGCAATGGATTGATATCTGTGCGGCGCTTTGTGCATCCAAACATAACCAGAGGGTTTGTGTAACAGCTTCTGTTGACAGAATAGATTTTCATCATCCTATAAAACTGGGAGATGTAGTAACTTTAGTTGCTTCAGTAAACAGGGTTTTTAATACATCAATGGAAATTGGGGTTAAGGCATATGCTGAAACTTTCACAGAAGGGAAAAAAGTTCATACAAATACTGCTTATCTTACCTTTGTTGGTGTTGATGAATTTGGCAAATCCGTTAAAGCAATTGAAGCTGTACCCGAAACAGAAGATGAAAAACGAAGATATGAAGAAGCCCTTCAGAGAAGGGAATCAAGACTTAAAGATAGATTTAAGAATTAATTTTCTCCTGATCTTTTTCCTCTTATACGAAAATATATTTCCGCAAATACCAATCAATGGTTTTTGCAAGTACAATTATTTTAAAGTTGATACTGGTTTTACGAATCTGGTAATGGTTAACTTTAATAATGATGCCTATTCGGATTTTATTTTATTTAATCCAAATAGAAAAGAAGTGCTTGCAGTAACCGGATCAATCAATGGGGAAATTATAGAAAGAAAAAAATTCTTTCTTCCTTTTGAAGTCTCATCTTTTCTGCCTTTAAATAACGAATCATCAACTCCTTATGTTTTTACCAGCAGGAAAAATAGAATGGCTGGTTTATATGAGCTAAACAATAATGGAAAACCTAATTCTCTTAAAACTGCGGATTTCAATTCTTACCCTGAATTTATTAATACTGCGGATGTTGATGCTGACGGCAAAAATGAGATAATTATTTCAGGAGGAGCTTTTAATGGTATTTCACTTCTTTACCAGGAAGGAAATAAGCTTGTTGAAAAGAATATTATAGGAGGAGCTTATTATAAGGCAGCTTTTATTGATCTTAATAATGATGGATATCCGGATATAGCGGGTTACGATTTAATGAACCGTTCATTCAGTTACTTTTATAACAACAGCCAGGGTGAGTTTCGTAAAGTCCGTTCCATTCCTGTTCCTGAAAAACCTGCAGGTATTAAAACTTTTGACTTAAATCTTGACTCTTATGAAGATCTCATCTTTTCAGCGGGATACTCAATAAATATCTGGTATGGAGATTTCAGATCATCTTATGAGAATACAAAAAGAATAGAAACGAATTATAAACCTGATAAATATATTTATGGCGACTTCAATAAGGATGGATTAATTGATCTTGCTTACCTGAATGTTGAACATTCTTTAATCTCAATATTTTTTGCAAAGAATGAATTTGATTACTACCCTGAAATAATTTATCTGAAGCAAAGCGGATTGAGAGATATAATCCCTTATTACAGCAGGTTCATTGATGGTATTGCAGCTTTGAGTAATGAAGGCGAGCTTCACACAATAACTAATCTTTCCTCATTTACAGAGGATGTAAATATTTCAATTGGTGCAAAACCAAACGCAATATCTTTTTTTGATAATGAAAACAACGGGATTACAGATTTTTGTTTTATTGATGAGTATGATAAAAAAATAAAATTCATTGTAAGGGACAATACCGGAATTCCTGCTTCATATTTCTCCCAGCAATTGTTTGAAGATCACGACAAAATCATTTCTGAAAATCATAAGGCGGGAGAAAAAAATTATATCTGTTTCTCATATAATAAGAAGCTCATAGAAGTTGTTAAAGCTGATTTCAGTAATAAAAAAATAAGTAAAACTGTTCTTTACTCCCCCGGGGCAATTTGGGATCTTAAAGTAAGAAGAGAAAATAATGACGAGTATAAAATATTTATTCTCTATAAAAACGGAGAATCATTAAACTTTGGCGTATTTAGTTACAGGGATTTAAAATTCAGTTTTTCAAATCAATTAATAGATAATATAAAAGTATTTGATGCTTCTCTTGGATTGAATAATATTAATATAAACTATTGGGCTGAGAAGAAAGATAAGCTATCATTGCTTAAAAGAGAGCCGGGAAGAGTAAGCGAACTGGCTGAAGAAAAAATTTCATTATTAAAATATGATATAAAGAATATAATTTCTTTCACAGGGGATTTATTAAGTATGGATAAAGATGTTGTATTCAGTTTTATTAATGAAGATGAGAGAAATTATGCTGTTATTTCTACAGATACATTTTCAACTGTTATAAGTAAGAAAAAGAAGTCCGGTGAGTTTAGGATAACTTCTAAAAATAATTTATTTTTTGGCGAGACAAGATTTAACGGGCTGAAAAAACTCTCTGTTTATCTGCCCGAAAAGAATATTATTAACAGATTAGAATTTATTCAAAAAGGGAAAAATATTGCTTCAACAAAACTTGCCGATACTTCGCAGTTAGGAAGTTTCTTTA
Organism: Ignavibacteria bacterium; assembly: GCA_030648225.1. GTDB lineage: Bacteria > Bacteroidota > Ignavibacteria > Ignavibacteriales > Ignavibacteriaceae > RBG-16-34-14. Next base: position 3,127 of record JAUSIA010000324.1, read on the forward strand.
TAAAGAATATGACATTAAAATATTATCATCTTGTTTACAGTAATATTGAAAAAGGTTGTATAACAATTAAGCGGTTGAAAGGATGAAGAAATTTTTACTTTTTATATCACTTCTGTTCCTTATCCCAATTAATGCACAGCAATTGAGTGTACATCAGCTTGATTCACTTTATAATACTTTTCTTAGGATACACGGTTTCTCAACAGACATACAACCAGATCATTTAGAATCAAAACCTGAAGTTGTAAAATGCGGATTGGGAATCGTTAGCCAGATTAAATTAAATCTTGAAAGATATTCTTATG
>JAUSIA010000330.1 GCA_030648225.1 Ignavibacteria bacterium
TCCCAGCTCGTGGAGAATTTCTTTTATTGTTCTTTCCTTTAAAAGATTTTCATCTGTCTTTTCTGAATAGAATTCTTCATGCAGACGGCAGAAAGAAACAACGGAATGTTTTCCATTTAATTGTGCTTCACCAAAAACAAAAGTAAGAACAGGAATATAAAGATCAACATCCGTTAAGATTACAACTTTGCCCTTCAATTCATCGGTATTTTTTATTGCCTCTGCAATTACCTGTGTGGAAAAATATTGCTCTCTTTCTTTAGAATAAGCTTCATTAATGTTCAGATCAATGTTAATAATGTTTACATCATTAAATGTATGAAGCAGCTCTGCATTAATTGAAGATAATAATGCCGTATTAGAAAATTTTACAGGCAATAAATAAATACTCATTACTGGTTGCTTTGGCGTAATCCATATTTATTAATTTTATTATACAGCGTAACCCTGTCAATCTCAAGAATATGAGCCGACCTGGAAATATTCCAGTTATTTTCATTCAGAACTTTCAGTATATATATTTTTTCAAAAGCAGAAAGGCTTTTATCTCCTGATTCATCTTCAAAATTAATTGATGATACGTGGAAAGGAAGATCTTCAACTTTAATAGAACCATCTTTTCCAACAACAACAGCGCGCTCAATTGCATTCTCAAGTTCTCTCACGTTACCGGGCCAATCATACTTAACCAGAAAATCCATTGCTTCTTTTGAAATGTCTTTAATCGGTTTATTCATTGCAGTTGAAAACCTGTTTAGGAAGTAATGAGTAAGAAGCGGAATATCCTGTCTTCTTTCTCTTAAAGGAGGTACAACAATTGAAAAAACATTGAGCCTGTAATAAAGATCTTCACGGAATTTTCCTGCTTTCACAAGGTCTTCAAGAGGTTCATTTGTTGCAGTAATAACCCTAAAATCACTCTTTATTAATTGATTCCCGCCAACCCTGCTGAATTGTTTTGTTTCAATAACTCTCAGCAGTTCAATCTGCATCTTGGAAGAAACAGAACCGACTTCATCAAGAAAGATTGTTCCCCCATCTGCCATTTCAAATTTTCCTTTTCTTTTGAAATGAGCTCCGGTGAAAGCTCCTTTCTCATGCCCGAACAATTCGCTTTCAAGAAGTGATTCTGCAAGAGCTCCGCAGTTAACAGTTACAATAGGGAAATATTTTCTTTTACTATTTATGTGAATCGCTTTCGCAACAAGTTCTTTGCCTGTTCCGCTTTCTCCGCGGATCATAACAGTTGTATCAGTCGGTGCAACAGTATAAATAAGATCAAAAATCCTTTTCATCTGCTGGCTCTCACCAATCAGGTTATCGGGTTTAATTATTTCTTCAATCTTTTCTTTAAGCTGTTCGTTTTCAATTTTCAATTCTCTCTGTTCAACAGCTTTTCTTACAAGATGAGCAAGTTCATCCGGATCAACAGGTTTTGTTACATAATCATAAGCTCCATCTTTTAAAGCAGTAATGGCAGTAGGAACGGAAGCAAAAGCAGTAATAAGAATAACAATTGCCTCGGGATCGCTTTCTTTTATTTTCTTCAGAAGTTCAAGCCCGCTCATCCCGGGCATTTTCATATCGAGAAGAAAAAGATCGAACTTCCCTTTATCGAATTTCTTTAAGGCAGCCTCTCCACTTTCTGCAATATCAACTATATATCCTTCTTCTTCAAACCAATGAAAGAGAGATTCTCTTACTATCTTTTCATCATCTACTATTAAAATTTTTGCTTTGCCGTTCATAGTTAACTCATAAGTTTAATGGTAATTCAATTTTAAATGTTGTCCCTTTAGGTGAGGTTTCTTCAACATTAATTTTTCCGCTGTGACCAGTAATTATTCCATAAGTTACAGCAAGACCAAGACCTGTTCCCTGTGCAGCTTCTTTTGTGGAAAAGAAAGGTTCGAAAATTTGCGGAAGGTCTTTTGAAGATATTCCGGTTCCTTCATCCTTTATTCTTATAATCACAGAATTATTTCCCCTGGTAACCTTAACTGTCATCTTACCGGGAATATGCATCGCCTCAATTGCATTCATGAAAAGTGCAATAAAAGCCTGATGCAGTTTCTGAGGATCGCAAAGAATAATGATCTCTTCACTTTCATACTCTTTAACAAGTGAATGCCCATGCATTTCAAGGTGATGATCAATTATAGTTATACTCTTATCAATAATAGAAATAAGATTGTCCTTAATAAATTTTTCTTCACCTTTTTGGGAGAACAAAAGAAGATCCTTCACTATCCTGCCGCACCGTGCGGTCTCATCAGAAATAAGATCAAGGTGTTTTATTAAGGTACTATTATCCCCATTCCCGTTTTTTGTTTTTAATTTTTTGGAGATCAGTTTGCTGTAAGTAAGGATTCCTTCAAGAGGATTGTTCAACTCGTGAGCTACAGTAGCAGAAAGTTTTCCAAGCGATGCAAGCTTTTCAATCTGGTTAACCTGGTTATAAATATTTTTTAATTCCTCTGTCTTTTCATTAACCTTTTCATTCAATGTTTCAGACCATTCTTTTATTTCACTATAAGCCGCATCAAGTTTTGATGACATTTCATTAAAACGTTTTGCCATCTTACCCAGTTCATCTTTTGAATCCACAGAAATTCTATAATCAAGATTACCGTTGCCAAGCTCCTCCATTCCTTTGGATAATTTTCTCATCGGCACATTCACAAGAAGCACTATAAAGAAGCCACAAGCAGCGGCTGTAATAATTGTAATAATAGCTGAGTTGATAATAGTTGTTCTGGTTGTTTCAGCCTTAATTGCATCGAGCTCGCTCATTGAAACCATAACATCCAGTACACCTAAGAATTGTATTTTAGGAGAATGTGCATGACAATCCGACGATGAGCAATCTTCTTCATTATCAATTGGATTTATTAAACCTAAAACTCTCTGGTTATTGTGTGCAGTAAAAATTCTAATCTTATCCTGGTTGCTTAAAGTGATTAGAGGAACGCTAGCGTTATGGCAAACAATGCATGCTTCGGCGGTTACATCAACTTTTTTATTTAATTCTGATGAATCTGTAGAAAAGATTATTGTACCTTGCTTGTTATAGATCCTGATTCCCTTTACATCTTCTTCTGTTCCTATTGTGTTTATGATCTGATGAACATCTTCTCTTCTGTTCAGAAGCATACTGTAGCGTGTTGATTTTTTAATCACCTCGCTGATATTATAAGCATGCTTAAAGCTGTTATTAGTTAGATATTCATCCAGGTTTGTAATTAAAATGTAAGTATAAACGGAAAGAATGCAGATCAGTATTACTGAAATGGAAACAATCAAGCGAAGGCTTAACCGGTTCCACAATTTCGTTTTCATCAAAACTCCCCTGAGTTATTTATTCCAAACTTAGACAAACCAATTATCAGTAGCAAGAATGATTAACAATTACCAACTCTCGCTTGTTGGAAAGCATTTGTGGCCAATGTTTAATTTACAAGAAGATTTTATTCAATAGTTTCGAATAATTTCTACTGCCTACATATTGATGGAAATATTTTATCTTTTCCCCACCATCCATCATACTTTGTCCGATATGCGGTTTGTCAGCTAAATGTTCTTTAAGATCTGCTAAAGCAATATTCTTTTTCCTGTTCCATTCTTTTTCGGAGATCCAGAAATCATCTTTATCAGTTTCATTAAATAAAATTATTGCATACCACTTATTAAGTTTGAATTGTGAAAAATTAATCTTTTCTATTACCATAAAATTTATCGGTGAAACAAACTGCTTTACTCCCCAGCTTCCTTCCAGAGTAAAAATTATCTGGTCTCTTTTTATTTCATTAT
>JAUSIA010000335.1 GCA_030648225.1 Ignavibacteria bacterium
TGGCACATTACATTTTTTTGAAAACACAGGGACAAAAAAAAATCCCTCATTCTTATTGGTTGATTCAGTCTATTTTGGAATTGAAGGCGATTTAACAATTACTCCATCTTTTGGTGATCTTGATGGAGATGGCGATTACGATTTGTTGATAGGAGAATTTCTGGGAAGATTTTCTTTTTATGAAAATACAGGGACACAATTCTCAACTAACCTTCAATTTGTTGAACAGGTAAAAGATTCTTCAGGAAATTTTATAAGTGTTGGAAACTATGCCCGTCCTTTCTTAATAGATGTTGACAGCGATAGTGATTTAGATCTTGTTACAGGTGGTTTTAACGGACAGATAAGGCTTTATAGAAATGTTGAAACTTCAAGCAACTATAGCTTTGTCTTTGAGCCATCATATTTTAATCTTGATGTAGGAGATGTCAGTGCTCCATTCTTGATTGATTATGACAATGATGGAGATTATGATTTGTTCACAGGTAGTGATTCGGTTTCAATTGGTGATCTTGGTAATATTCTTTATCACAGGAACGATGGGAATAATATTAATCCTGTATGGACATTAATCTCAGAGAAATATTTAAATCAAACTTTTGGTGGTTTCGCTGTTCCCTTTTTTACTGACATAGATAATGATACTGACATAGATTTATTTGTAAGTAATGTAAAAGGAGGAATTTATTATTTTGAAAATAAGTTAGTTTCTTCAGTTGAATCTGAAGAATATCATCCTGAAAATTTTAGTTTAGAAGCTTTTCCAAATCCTTTTAACAGCCAGGCAAACATTTTAATCAGCGTAAATAGAACACAAGAAGTCACTATTTCTATTTATAATACACTTGGACAAAGAGTGAGACAATTATTTAATGGTGTTCTTGCAGTGGGAAAAAATAAATTTAGCTGGAATGGAAAAAATGATAAGGGTAATAATCTTTCTTCCGGAAATTATTTTGTGATGGTTAAAACTTTAGATAACTTAAAAACAATTAAATTAATTCTTTTAAAATAAGAGGTACTATAATGAAGGTATTAAGATACGTTTTATTTGTTCTTTGTTTAACAATAACTGCTGCAGGACAAATTCAGAATTGCACCCTGTTATCTAATTTAAATCAATATCCTTCAATCGGATATAATGACTGCTGGGGATATGTGGATCCACAAGGAAGAGAATATGCATTACTTGGTGTTAGAAACGGAACTTCTATTATAGATATTACAAATCCTGCACAACCGGATGAAATTGTTTTTATACCTGCCTCTTTTTCCACATGGAGAGACATAAAAACTCACGGAAACTACGCGTATATAGTATCTGATTTTACAAGTGACGGATTGCAAATTGTGGATCTTTCACAATTACCTAATACAGCAACTTTAGTTAATACAGTTACTACTTATTTTGAAAGTGCGCATAATCTATATATAGCTGACGGATATGCATATATAGCAGGAGCTTTCCCTGGAAGTGGAATACATATACTTAGCCTGGCAAATCCAACCAATCCCGTTGAAACTGCATATTACTCTGCGAGTGGATATGTACACGATGTGTATGTTTATAATGATACTGCTTATGCTTCTTCAGAAGATAGATATGATTTAATTGATGTAAGTAATAAAGCCAATCCGCAGTTAGTAAGCCAAAGCGCTGCTCTTCCTGGAATTTATGCTCACAGCGGATGGCTTACTGAAGATAAAAGATATTTTATTGCCTGTGAAGAGTTTGATGTAAGAGATATTACTATATGGGATCTTCAGGATCGCTCAACCTGGAGCCTTGTGGTACCTACCTTCGCTACAGCAACCAATACACCGGTACATAATCCTTTTGTTAAAGGAAATTTTGTTTATATATCTTATTATAATGATGGATTAGTTGTTCTTGATATATCTGATCCAACAGACCCTTCAATAGCAGGATATTATGATACTTATCCCGGTAGTTCCGGATCTTATACAGGAGCCTGGGGAACTTATCCTTTCTTTCCGTCGGGAGCTGTAATAATATCAGATATGCAGACAGGTTTATATGTTGTGGATTTTCTTGGCGATGGTACTATACCTGTTGAGCTGACTTCTTTCTCAGCACAGATTACTCAGAATAGAGTTACTCTTAATTGGGAAACAGCTACAGAGATTAACAATTATGGTTTTGAAATTGAAAGAAAATTTGAGAATGAAAACGAATGGAAGATTGTAGGTTTAGTTCAGGGATCAGGTACTACAACAGAATCAACAAAATATTCCTATGCGGATAATTCTGTAACACAAGCAGGCAGCTATTATTATCGTCTGAAACAAATTGATAATGATGGCACTTTTAATTTCTCAAATGAAATAAAAGTTAATTTTATTCAGCCCGAAGATTTTGTTCTGAGACAAAATTACCCCAATCCTTTTAATCCTTCCACCACAATAGAATTTGTAGTTGGACAGGCTTCCTTTGTAAAGCTTGAAGTTTATAATTCTTTAGGTGAGAAGGTTGCCGACTTGCTCAACGAAAATAAAGAGCAAGGATCATACAAAATAAACTTTTCCGCCAATCTTCCTTCCGGTATTTACATTGCAAAGTTAGAAACCATGCCTATCGGCAGGCAAGCAGGAAGTAAAGTTCAAACAATTAAAATGTCTCTTCTGAAGTAAGCAAACCTATTCATAAAACAAACCCAATTCCAAAACAAACCCAATTCTTTAAAGGAATTGGGTTTGTAAAATAAAAATCCGGTAACAATATCCCCTAAGAAATTTAGAATTAGGTCATTTAATACTTTCCTTAAACTATTCTAAATCATTTGTTAAAATTATTTTTGGTTTCAAATTTTTTAATTCAATATTATCAGGCAATCCCTGCGGAAACCGTGCAAACTTTTGAATATTTTCCCAATATAATGAATCAGTATTTTCTTCATCATATTCATATCTATCTCTGTTTGATTCCCCAATTGTAGCTGGTATCCCGGTAAATAACCATAATGGAGCAGTGAAGATTAAGTAAACTCCGTTTGAAATAGTTGCTATAAAGCCACCAAATGTCCAAAGTCCATATTCCACAGAATTTTTTTCATCTATTTCCAGAATGCCTGTGCTGATATTTTCTTTAGGAATGATAAAAAGTGAATCAGCTAATAAGTAAACATTATTTTCATCTGATGAGATGAATTCGCCATCATATTGCAGATAAGTATCTTGCGCTATTAATGAATCCGGCCGGACAATTAATGTCATCCAACCACCGAATGATTCCTTCTGAATTTCATCTGTATTTGGAAGCCAATCTGATGGGGCATAAGTTGTAGCACATCCTGAAATTAATATTGAAGAAAAAAGAATCAGAATCAGATTACGGATATACATATTTACTACTCCAGAAAGTTTCTTCCATCTCAGCTTCAACTTTTTTGAATTGAGGTGCAAGATCTTTAAAAAATTGTTGTGGATTAAAAAACATTTGATAAACTTTTGCTGGATTTTCTTCTGCAAGCCATTCCTCTCTCATCCATTCTAAATAATATCCCTGGCTTTCTAAAAACAGTTCATAGTTTTCAAAATCTTCTGGCAGTTTATATTGAAGGAAATACTTATCTCCGGGAAAGGTTACGAGAACTGAATCCTCATTAGTTAATAACTCTGTTACATTACTATTATAACCTGTGAGTTTTGGGAAAGCATCCGAAGGGGATATAATTACAGGATCAACTTTACCTTTTAAATCTGCAAGGGCTAAATAGTCAATTCTCCATAATCCTTTAGTCATTCTCAATTTTATCTTTATAGAAGAACTTGTATTTAAATTATTTAAAGGAACAATTTTTATATCTGTAGAAATAGGTCCATGCTCTCCAATCTCCCCTGCTTTTTTCCAGTCACCACTAACAGTTTCAACAAATACTTCTATGTTTCCAAGTTCCTTTCTGGGCTGATCAATTATTTTTTTTACTTCCTCACTGTTTCGTTCAAGGTTAGCAAGAAAATATCCTGCTGATGAACCCATATAAGCAAGTCCCTGGTAAAACAAAAAGGTTGTTAGCAGAGTCTGGCGTGATGCTATAACCAATCCTTTATTCCCTTCAGTAATATTATTAAATGAGATTTCAATAATTTCTTTTTCGGCAAGATTATTTGAATCAGCAGGACTAAACCTTTCTACTCCATCAAAAGAACAAAGCTTCTCTGAGCAGTCCCCTTCTTCACCAACTACTTCTGAAGCTCCAATTAAATTTCCTGCTTCATAAAATTTATCATCCATTGCTGCGAAAACACGATTTCCTTTTTTCTTTGGTAAAGCAAGAACATTAGCTTTTCTTATAACATGAGTTTCATAAGCTTCATTTCTTAATTGGATCTCAAAATTTTCACTCTCAGGTTTTATTCTGAAAAGTGCATCAATATCTTTTTCTTCTAAACAAGGCGATATTGAAGAAGAAAAACCTTCTGATTGAACAATATATTCGTTTCCATTATTTGCATAAAAGGTTGGACAGGAGCCAAAACAGGCTTTAGGATTTGTAATACATACTACAGTAAATATTCCTGTTATAACTGTGGCAAATGTAAGAGCAGTTACTGCTGCAGAATTTTTAATTACATTGGTTTCGGCTAATGCAACATCTTTAATTGAAAGCTTAAATTCTCCCTGGTCTATTAGCTGTCTATTCATATCCAAATGATTACCATTACCAAGCACTACATTTTCTTTCTGATCCATTTTCCAATTGTCAAAAATGTAGACATCACCATTTTTCATATGCAATTTTATAAATGGTATTTCTTTTGATAATTGAACAGCTTTAACTTCAAAACCAGTTATTCTCTCAATCCTGTTTCCCGAACAATGAGGAAGAAAGATCATACTAATTGTTAACAGAACAATTAAAATCTTATCACCGGGAATAAATTTTAAATTTGATGTTTTGCGTTTCATAGAAATTATCTCCACTGTTCATAAAAGAACAGATATTCCAATTGATAAAGAAATTATTGAGATTGTTGTCTCTGATTTACTTGATGTTGAATAATATTGATCTGAATAGTAATATGAATTTGAACCGCTCAGGTTCCTGTAGTTTATCTCCATCCTTAATGACAACCCTGAAGAGTACTTAAACTTTAACCCTGCACCGGCATTTAAAGTTTTATAATCAAGAGATTCGAATAAGCCTTCTGAATTGTTTGAATAATGACCAGCGTGATAATTACTTAAACCATAACCTAACTTTACATATGGATAGATGTTTTTGCGAGGTATATAAAAAGTATAGCAAAGGTTTCCAAGTAATGAGGTTGAAGTTCCATCAAAAGAGAGATTTATATCCAGTTCGGGTTCAATTGATAAACCATTAATTATATAATATCCTACAGAAGCCCCAACCTGAAGATAAATAGAAGCATCCGAGTATGAATATTCGTAAGGTTGAGAACCGCTATAAGATGATATTTCTTTTGTTGATG
>JAUSIA010000338.1 GCA_030648225.1 Ignavibacteria bacterium
CAATGTGAAGATTCTCCTTTAACATTTTGAAAAATATCTTTCATAGTGAAATTTGGCGATAATAAAAATAATATATGTACATGGTCTTCTGTTTCATTGATTATTCTTACCTTGCAGTCAAGTTCTCTTTCTAATTTTTCTTTTATGTGTGTATGTAATTGTGTTTCAAAGGTGTTTTAATTAATGAGGTTCTCTCTTTTGTGCCGAATATTCCGTGTATCCATACTTTTAATAGTGAGTGTGACATTGATGCCTCCCATTAAACCGTTGTCCGAAGGACTCCTTTGGAGAAACGGTTATCTGTTAAAGCTATGGGTTACCTTTTTATTCTCAAAGCTGAAGCTATGGGTTACCTTTATTCTCAAAGCTGAAGCTATGGGTTACTTTATTCTCAAAGCTGAAGCTATGGGTTACTTTATTCCCCCTCTACAATTTTTATCTCTTCTTCTGTTAAACCATAAAGCCTGCCTTTGCCGAAACGGCTTCGTGCAGGCAGGCTGGTAAACGATTTCATCAATCTGCCTGTCCAGTGCGGCGCATTTTCTTTCAAGATATTCTTTATCACTTTCAGTTTTTGCTTGCTGAAGTTGGGTTTTTGTAAACATTATTTTGTCTTTTTAATAAAAATCAATATATCATCCCTACGGGATTTTAATTCTCAGGTGGTAATCTTTGGCTATAAATATTTCATCCCTAACGGGATTCGCAATTCATAATCCCGGAGGGATGACATATTTATAGAAAGAATAAAACCAAATAAAATAAAATCCCTTTAGGGATGACATAATTTAGCTCTTCATCAATCTGCCTGTCCAGTGCAGCGCATTTTCTTTCGAGCTAAGTTGTTTATCCTCTACGAGGATATTTGATTGTTTGTTGGATTCATTAATTCTACTATAATAATTAAGTATTTACGTTGTCTTTTAAAGATAAGATCTTGTCTTAGGAGATTTTTTCTTAATTTTGTTTTATTAGAAATAAAATGAACTATAAACTTACCATTCAATATGATGGAACCAGATATTCCGGCTGGCAGATTCAGGCGGGAAGTAAAACAATTCAGCAAACAATTACAGAGGGGATTGGAATTGTAACCGGTCAACAGGTTAATCTTATCGGTTCCGGCAGAACTGATTCCGGAGTTCATGCATTAGGACAGGCAGCAAATTTCAGAATAGAAGAGAAACTTGATTTGTATAAGTTCAAATATTCTCTCAACTCTATAATACCAAGGGATATTTCAATAATTGAAACCATTGAAGTGCCGGAAAATTTTCATGCAAGATATGATGCTAAAAGAAGAAAGTATCTTTATCTTTTTATTAAATATAAATCTCCTTTTTATGAACCATTTACGTACAGATATTTTTATAAGCTGGATTGTAATTTTCTCAATAGACTAAGTAAATCTTTTCTGGGGGAAAAGGATTTTACTTCTTTTTCCAGGAAAGCTTCTGAAACGGAAGAAAAAGATTGTATAGTTTATGATGCCTCATGGAAAGAGACAAAAGGTTTTGTACTTTTTTTAATTGAGGCAAACAGGTTTCTTCATGGGGTGATTAGAACTATAGTCGGCACTTTGCTTAATGCACAAAAAAATAATTATGATGAAAAGTATATGGTAGAAATTTTTTCGGCAAAAAACAGGGAAGCAGCAGGTGAAGCCGTTCCCGCAAGAGGATTGTTCTTGTATAAAGTAAAATACTAATGAAAAATTACCCCGCCACGGCGGGATCCCGCAAAATGCGGGACAGGATTGTTCCGAAGGAATCCCTTTGGGAAAAGATTAATAGATTTCCGCCAAAGGCGGATCAGCCTCTGGCTGAAAAAGATTGAAAGGTTAAAAAATTAAATTTAGAAATTATACATTAAATGATAATGAATGACCATTGACCATTCTGCATTTGATTGTCACATTTAGATATGATTTAATACTAAAAGAACAATATTTATTTTTTTGTTTATTAAACTTTAGATTAGAAAGGAATAATAATGGAAGATCTCCTGTTTCATCCGAGGTTTGTTCATTTCCCTATAGCTCTTCTGAGCACTTACGTTTTACTTGAGATAATAGGAGTAATTTTTAAGAAAGATTTTTTTTCCAAAGCAGCCCACCTGATTTTGTTCCTTGGAGCCCTTGGAGCTCTTGCTGCTGTACTAACGGGGCAAGAGGCAGAAGAAGCCGCCGAATTATTGGAAGAGCAGGGTGCTATAATACCCTTTGGTGCAATCAGTGATCATGAAAACTGGGCAACAATTACCATCTGGTATTTTGCAGGAGTTCTTGTGCTAAGAACTTTTTTAGTTCTCAAGAAAAGTTTTAAAGGAATTTATCAATATATTTTCATTGTACTTGCTATTGTAGGTGCATATTTTATTTATGAAACCGGAGACCACGGTGCTAAACTTGTGTATGAGCATGGAGTAGGTACAGAATTGAAAAAAGCAGAGATAGAAGAATAATCCAAACAGAAATTTCGAATCTCTTAGTGTTCTACACTAGATAAAATTGTTTAATTGCCTAATTGATAAATTGCTGTTGAAATAATGTTTGTTATCATAACAATTAAGCAATTTGACAATTCTACTTTTTAACATAATTACTAATTAAGTGAGTAGTAAACCAACCTTTCTGCCTGTGTTGTTGATTATACTAATTATTAATGCCGCAGGTTTTTTTTTAAGATATTTCGGACTCGATACTTATTTCATTCTTATAGGCTTTCGTTTTCACTTCAGCTTATTTATCTCATTTTTATTTATCCTGAATTATATTGATTTCAACTCTGTGAAAGAGATGTTCATACATCCTTCAAAACAAAGATTTGTTTTTATTCTGCTTTTATCATTTCTTCCTTTATTGTTTATCCCGATTGATTTGTACATACTTAAGCAGTTTAAGGTAGCAGAACAGGATTATTTTTTTGAACTAGGTATCTCTTCAATCGTTGATTATCCAGTTTATCTTATCTGGAATGCACCGCAGTTGTTTATGTTTTTCATTTTTATGAATACTGTTTTAATATCACCAAAATATAAATTTATTAAAGCATCATTGGTTACATTATTTCTTTTTCTCTATGAAATTGTTCCGTTAGATGCAGCAATAAATTATTCCAAAATAAATTATTTTGTAGTTGCATCATTCTTTTTTGCATTCTTATTATCCGGCTTATTCATCTCACTGATAAAAAATATTTATCTCTTCGCTGTAGTTTTATTTACAGTTTTATGGGTAACAATTCTTGCATTCGGAAGCAGCTCTGAAACAATCGTTAATATTTTACTTGCCTCTCAATATGAAAGCTGGGGTGGTTTTATCAAACTTAATAAAAAATTTGAATTTGCTCAATATTTACAACCTGCATACTTATTTCTCATAATAATTTTTTCAATTCTTATTTTGAAGAAAAATAAAATAAGGTCTGCGTCATAAATTTCAATCAAATCTTTTCAACGATTATCTAATTTTTGTATTTTGTCTGCAAATGAAAAAAATTATTCTGTTCATCTTTACATGCTTTGCTTTTTTAACTTATGCAGAAAATCTCCCTGCAGAAAAAGCAAGAGGATTTTTCTTTTCAATAGGAGTTGGGCCACGACTTCCCGTAGGTTCATTCTCTAACGAAAGTGACCTTGGCTATGGATTTAATCTTGAATTTTCTTATACAGATAATGAATATCTTCCCATTTTTATTTATGCAAAAGCCGGCTTCGAGCAATACCCGGGCTCGGCAGAATTTTACCAGACTTCAGATTATAATAATTTATCCACAACCTCATTCCCGGTTGTTCTCGGTGCAAGGTATTACTTCTCCCCGATTATGGAAAATGTAGTTCTCTTTATGCCTTTAGTTGAAGTTTCGGCAGTATATAATTTTTTCAGCAGGGTTCATCAATTTAAACCCACATCAGGAAGAAATAATTTTACTGAGGAAGTTTCCAAATTTGGTTTTAATGCCGGGGTTGGCATCTCAATGTTTTTAGTTGAAATTATATTGAATTATAATTATTTCCAATCAATCCAGTTTGTTGGAGTTGATTTAAAAGTTCGTTTACCTTTATACATCAGTTTTTGAGGTGAGTATGAATTATCAGAATCTTTTAATTGAGATTAAAGATAAAATTGCAATTGTAACTATAAACCGTCCTGATAAGATGAATGCACTTAATTCTCAAACAATGAATGAATTAAAAAATGCATTCACAGGGTTAAATAATAATGATGATGTTTATGTTATCATTATTACAGGAAGCGGAGAAAAAGCTTTTGTTGCAGGTGCTGATATTTCTGAGCTTAATAAACTTGATATGATTTCAGGGAAAGAATTTTCTGAAAGAGGTCAGGAAGTTTTTAATATAATTGAAAACCTCAGCAAGCCGGTTATAGCTGCAGTTAATGGATTTGCTCTTGGCGGTGGCAGCGAGATTGCACTTGCTTGTCATATAAGATTGGCTTCTGAGAATGCTAAATTTGGTCAGCCGGAAGTTAATCTTGGTATCATTCCAGGTTATGGCGGAACTCAAAGGCTTACAAGGCTGATCAATTCCGGAAGGGCTATGGAATATATTTTAACAGGGGATATGATTGATGCTGATGAAGCTTACAGAATTGGTCTTGTTAATCATGTGTACCCTCTCAATGAACTTATGAATAAAGCAATTGAGATGGCAAAAAAAATTATTTCAAAAGGGCAGAATGCAGTAAGGCTTACAATTAAAGCAGTAAACATTGTTAATGAAGTTTCTTCTAAAGAAGGGCAGAATTATGAAGCAAGTCTTTTTGCACTTTGCTGCGGTACTGAAGATTTTAAAGAAGGAACATCTGCATTTCTTGAGAAACGTAAACCTGTATTTAAGAACCGATGACTTGAACGAATGACCTGTGGTATCCAAAATAATTTTAAAACAAATATTGAACTCCTAACGTAGTGCAGATTTTACTGAGTTTTTTTTCTACAAATATTTAGCTCCTCTGGAGCTATTTATATCTTTTAGGAATTGAATTTCTAACTCCATTAGGAGTTACATATTTGTAGAAATGAACAATCCCCAATACAACGAACTCCGTTAGGAGTTCAATATAAAAATTAGCAATAGTATAATTTTAAATTTGATTGTAATTCAATAAATACAATTTATTGTTATTCAATATTGTATAAGGATTGTTTACATTAAGAAAGATTAGAGTGAGTTCTTATTTATTGTGAAAGAAATGAAATGATAACGTCTTTTGATCAGAAAAAAATAATAAATATACTTTTCATAGCTGCCGTTGTTATTCTTGTGGTTAATTTAGTGTTAAATAAATTTTTTTTAGACAATAATGAAAAGAATATTGAATTAACTACAGCAGAGATAGATTCTACATTCAGGTTAGCTCTTTTCAATCTCGGTATCCATGAAGAATGGATTAAAAAGCAAAAGGGGAATGAAAACCCGGTTAATCTTTCTGTTCGCATTCCAAATGATCTCCCGATAGTTCTGGTACTCCAGGAAATGAATAATGTTTTTGATACTAACGAGGTAAAAATAAATTCTGTCGAAAAGAAAATTGGGGGGAGTACATCTTTAAAATTAATATCCGGTAAAGAAGTAAGATTAAATGCTAATTTGGTTTACAATGATAAAATAAGAAGGAAAACAGCAAGAGTTGGTTTTATAGTAAACAGAACGGACATTGATACTGAATATGATTCTCTTCTGCTTGAATATCCGGAACAGTTTGCAATTATGTTAATCCCTTCAGAAAATTCTGCAAAGTTTGTTAAGAAAATATTAAAGAATGGAAAAGAGTATATAGTATATCTTAATGAGATAGACGAATTGAAGTATAAATTAAGTGACAATTACTCCCCCATAAGGTTAAAAAATTCTATAAGGGAAATTGTAGGTACTTTTCCCCAGGCTGTTTTTTTTCTGATTGATGATAAATCTTCCCTTTACAATTTAAATGTTTATCCTTTATTGAAAGAAGAATTAGAGAAAAGAAAAATAAGATTAATAGAAGAAAGCAGTTTCAAAAATTTAACCTCCTTAGAGAAGGAAAATTCGTTTGAAATTTTTAATAATGCACTTGATAATTTAAATTGGGGTGAAGATAAAGTTTATATAATCTCTGCAGAAGATTTTCTATCTCTTAATCCTGAAATTATAAAATACAGGAAACTTGGCTACAGGTTTACAAACCCTTCTGCACTACTGTTTTAATCTTTGTAGCACAGATTACTAATCTGTGCTACGACTATTTAACCGATTTCATTTCCTTCATCGTCAACTTCAATAAGAACAGAATTAGGAAATTCCTTAAGCTGTTCCAGGATTTTATTTTTATCTCCAACCACCGCAATTAATGTTTCCTCAGTTAGAATTTCCTTTATAGCCGTCTCATTTATATCATCATTGGAAACATTTCTGATATTATCAAGATAAGTGTTAAAGTAATCGTCCGGCAGAGAAAAGATAGCTTTGCCGGTTAAATTACTCGCTATCTGCGAATATGTCTCAAAGTTTGCAGGAAATTTTCTTATCAGAGAAGACTTTGCAAAATTAAGCTCTTCAATTGTAACTCCCTCTCTTATTTTCTGTAGTTCAGATAATATTTCTTTAATTGCATTTGCAGTATTTTCAGTTGAGACAGAAGTTGAAACATAAAAATGAGCCTGGTGTTTGAAGTAAATAAATCTTGAAAAAGCTCCATAAGTATAACCTTTATCTTCTCTCAGGTTCAGATTAATTCTGCTTGAAAATTGTCCTCCTAAAATTGTATTAAGCAGATGCCTGGTAAAATAATTTCCTTCATTTCTTTTAGAAGAAAAATGCCCGACTCTTATTTCACTCTGCATTGCATTTTCTTTATGGCAGATAAGAATTCTGCTTCCTCTTCTTTTTGGTTCAGGAATGCTGCTTTTTTTTAATTCCGAACTTTTCCAGCTGATTAAATATTTATTTAGTAGTTTTTTTAATTCTTCCTGGGATGTATTCCCAACAGCTATCAGGACAGAATTATTTGGAATGAAAAAAGTATTATAAAAATTTTTTACATCTTCTACAGTTAATTGTTTAACTGAATTCTCATTACCTGAATACAAACGTGCATAAGGATTATCTTTTCCATAAAGGTTATAATCAAATATAGTATCGGCAACATCATCGGGATTATCTTTCCTCTGGATTAGTCTCGTTAATGCTTTTCTTTGTTCACGTAAAAAGTCTTTTTCTTGTAGATGAGGCTTAGTAATTGTTTTACTGAACAGTTCAAAAGATCTTTCAAGATTTTCTTTCAAGGTTTGAATAGAAACAAAAATATTATCCTCATCAATTCTTATGGTTAGATGTGAACCGAGCATATCAATCTCATCACTAAGCTGAAGAGCACCATACCCACCAGCACCTTCATCAAGCATCATAGCTGTTAAATTCGCCAGTCCTTCTTTTCCCGGAATATCATTAGTGCTGCCTGTATTGCACAAAAGAAGGAATTGAATAATCGGCAGTTTATTCTTTTCAACAAAAAGAATTTTTAATCCGTTCCCGGTTATAAATTCATTAATTACCGGCAGTGTAAAATCAATTTCACCGGAGGGTAATGGTTTTACTTTTCTATTAACTTTTTTTTCAATCATTTTTCTTTTCCGGTAAAATTCTTAATTCAACAAACGGTTTGGTAAGATATTTTTTAACGGCTTCTTTAATTAGAGAAGAATCAGTCTCTTCATATCTTTTTAAATCATAAGTGAATGAGTTTGGTTCATTTAAATAAAAAGAATAATAATTAAGCTGGTTAGCAAGTGAATCAATATTCTGAAGTGAATGAATAAATCCGGATTTTATTCCGTTTTTAGATCTCAATAATTCTTTATCAGTCACACTATTTGTCTCAATATTTTTTAGCTCGTTAAATATCTCATCCTTTATAATATCTAAATCAATTCCCGGTTTTGCAGTAGCTGCAATCATAAAGTTTCCGCCATATTTTCCTGAGTGCTGGTAAGCCGAAACATCCTGTGCTAATTCTTTTTCAAATACAAGGATTTTATATAACCTCGAATTCTTTGAACCACTGAGAATATCTGAAAGTACTTCAAGTGATGAATCATATTTTCCAAAAGCAGATTCAGTATGCCAGGTAAGATATATCCTTCCCAGCTGAACATTTTCTTTTCTATCCAAGATGATATTCTTTTCAAAGAATACATTATTAAGAACAGGAGATGAGGGAACAATGTTAGAGGGAATTTCACCAAAATATTTTTCAATCAAATCTTTTATTAAAGAGGGATCAAAATCACCGGCAATAACTACACTTGCATTTGAAGGCGAATAATATGTGTTGAAAAATTTTTTTACTTCATCCAGGTTGTAGTCAATATCCTGCATGAAACCAATAGTAGGCCAGCTATATGGGTGTTCTTTTGGATAAAGATTTGATGATATTATTTCCCAGGCCAAACCATAAGGCTGGTTTTCATATCGCTCAAGTCTTTCATTTCTCACAACGTCAATCTGGTTTTTAAGTTTTTCCTCTGTTAAAGAGGGGATAAGATAACCCATCCTATCGGATTCAAGCCAAAGAATAAGCTCTAAATAATTGGAAGGAACTTTTTCATAATAATTTGTTCTG
Organism: Ignavibacteria bacterium; assembly: GCA_030648225.1. Lineage (GTDB taxonomy): Bacteria > Bacteroidota > Ignavibacteria > Ignavibacteriales > Ignavibacteriaceae > RBG-16-34-14. The sequence goes on from JAUSIA010000338.1 coordinate 8,624, forward strand.
TCTGTATTTGTTGAGCCATTTAAAGAGCCGCCTGCTTCCTGTATAAATCTGAAGTGCATTTCTTTAGGAACATTCTCGGAACCCTGGAACATCATATGCTCAAAAAGATGTGCAAGACCGGTTTTACCCTGCCTCTCATTTCCGGAACCAACTTTATACCAGATATTAACCGAAACCAACGGCAAACTTTTATCCGTGTACAAAATTACTTTCAATCCGTTTGGGAAAGTGTATTTATCATATTTAATATTGAGTAAATCCATAACTTAAAATATAAAATTGCTGAACAAGTAAATTTGCTGTAAAGTTAAAAACTTTTAAAAAAGAAAAAAATTAAAAACCAATATTAAAATCATGTTAAATCTATTTTACTTTATAGAAAAAACTTGACAAGTAAAACTATTAGCAAGATATTTAATTGCTTTATAATTGTTGATAAGGTTTTTATAAAGTACTAAAAATCACACTTTGTGTGTCATTTAAATAAACATAGTTTCTAA
>JAUSIA010000341.1 GCA_030648225.1 Ignavibacteria bacterium
TGCAATAGAAGAAATTGAAGACAAAGCTTTCATTGTAATGGAGTTCATTAATGGACAGGAGTTAAAGAAAAAAATTGATGAAGGGAAAATTAAACTTGATAATGCAATCGATATTGTTGTTAAGATAGCTGAAGGATTGAAGACTGCACACCAAAAAGGAATTATTCACAGGGATATAAAAAGCAGTAACATTATGGTAACCAACGATGGCAATGTGAAGATAATGGATTTTGGTCTGGCTAAAGTCAGGGGAAGTGAAATGGTGACTAAAGCAGGTTCTACTTTAGGAACTGCTGCCTATATGTCGCCTGAGCAAATAAGCGGTCAGAATCTTGATCACAGAACTGATATATGGTCACTCGGAATAGTGTTTTACGAGATGCTAACTGGAGAATTTCCATTCAAAGCAGAGTATGATGCAGCATGGGCATACCAGATAATTAACGAGAAAGTGCTACCTCCAAGTGAGCTTGATAGAAAAATACCACCACAGATTGATTCAGTTATATTGAAAATGCTCGAGAAAGACAGGACTAAACGTTATGCTACTGTGGAGGATTTTATTCTGAATATTAATGAGGTTCGAAAAAGACTTCATGGAGTTGGTAATAAAGAACAAACAAAAGCTATAGCCGTTCTTCCGTTTAATAATATTAGTCCCGATAAAGAGAATGATTATTTCAGCGATGGACTTGCAGAAGAATTAATAATGAACCTTTCCAAGCTGAAGGATATGCGTGTAATACCGAGAACCGCTTCTATGCAATACAAAGGTGTAAAGCCAGGTATAAAAACAATCGGCAGGGAACTTGGAATACGTTACTATATAGAAGGAAGTGTAAGGAAGTTTAAAGATAATCTTCGCATAACCGCCCAGCTTATTGATGTAGAAACTGAAGCTCAGCTCTGGGCTGAAACATACAAAGGAAACCTTGCCGATATTTTTGATATCCAGGAGCAGGTATCAAAGCAGATAGTTGATGCATTAAGGGTTAAGCTTACTCCACAGGAAAAAGTAGTTCTTACAAAACGAGCAACAGAAAATCATGAAGCATTTGACAGTAACTTAAGAGCACGAGATTTTTTATATCAACTCAGCAAGAATAAATTAAAAATAGCAATTGAGCTCTTTGAAAAAACTATCCAGCTTGATCCTGAATATGCCAATGCTTATGCGGGGTTAGGGGAGGCATATGCTAATCTTTACCAGTTATTTGAAAGAAATGAGGTGTGGCTGGAAAAATCTATTGAAGCAAGCTCAAAAGCTTTAATGTACGATTCTACTCTTTCCGAAGCTTATGCCGCTCTTGGATTATGTTATTTTAATAAGAATATGGTTGATGAAGCATTACGTGCGAGTAAAAAAGCTATTGAACTTGATCCATCTGACTTTATTGCTTATTGGATTTTAGGCAGAATATATCATACAACTGACAGGGACCTTGAGGCAACTGAACTATACAAAAAGGTTATTGAATTGAATCCTGAATTTTATTCAGCATATGGTGATCTGCGAATGAGCTATACTAACTTGGGTGAAACAGAAAAAGCAGCAGAGCTAGTATCAATGGAAATGAAAATTTTTCCGCAATATTTATTTAAGCATCCTGATGATGCCAGGGCGCATTTGGTATTTGCAATTTCCCTTGCCCTGGCAGGAAGAATAAAAGAAGCAAAATCCGAAGCAGCTACTGCAATGGAATTGAATCCAAGCGATCCTCTTATGTTATACAACTTAGCATGTTTTTATTCACAGATTAATGAAAAAAAGCTAGCAATAGAATCGTTAATAAATTCAGTTAAAGCCGGGCATGAAGATTACGAATGGTTTAAACGGGATCCGGATCTCGATTCTATCCGCAATGAACCTGAATATATAGAACTAATGAGAGGAAAATAATTTATGGTTGGCAATACAATTTCTCACTACAGCATAACAGAAAAAATCGGCGAGGGTGGAATGGGTGTTGTCTACAAAGCAAAAGACACAAAGCTTGACCGTTCCGTTGCTATTAAATTTCTTCCCTCACACCTTTCCGGGTCTGAAGAAAACAAACAAAGATTCTTCCGGGAAGCCAGATCCGCAGCCGCATTAAATCATCCTAACATTCTTGGTATTTATGAGATTAATGAAGAGAATGGTTCAATGTTCTTGGTAATGGAATTTGTAGATGGGCAAACTTTAAAGTCTCATATATCAACTCTAACATCAGGAACAGGTGTTCCGGTTCTTCAGGCAATTGATTGGATTGAACAGATAGCACAGGGATTAAAAGCAGCTCACGATATGAACATCATTCACAGGGATATTAAGACTGAAAATGTAATGATAACAAAAGAAGGCAGACTGAAGATAATGGATTTTGGACTCGCCAAGTTAAAAAGCGATGCAGGAATTACAAAAACAAAAACTTCAATTGGGACACTTTCCTATATGTCACCAGAGCAGGCACAAGCAATTCCGGCAGATCATAGATGTGATATTTGGTCTTTGGGAGTTTTATTTTATGAAGTGTTGACAGGTGAATTACCTTTTAAAGCTGAACACGAAGCTTCATTACTTTATCTTATTATAAATGAGGAACCCCCTGTTCCGACTTTATTAAATAAAAAAATTCCTCATCAGATTGATTCTATCGTAAAAAAGATGATGGAAAAAGATCGCGATAAAAGGTACCAGAATATTAATGATCTTCTCAAAGCATTGGAAGATGTTAAGAAAGAAATTCAATCAGCAAGCACTGCACCTAAAACAAAAGCAATAGTGGTTTTACCTTTTGATAATATAAGCCCGGACTCTGAAAGTGATTATTTTGCCGACGGGCTTACTGAAGAACTAATAGCAAATTTATCAAGACTAAAAGATATACGCGTTGTTCCAAGAACTACATCTATGAGATATAAAGGAACGAATAAAGATATTAAGACGATAGGCAGGGAATTAGGAACGAGATATATTCTTGCAGGCAGTGTAAGAAAATTTCAGGAGAACCTGCGCATTACGGTGGAATTGATTGATGTTGAAAGCGATGCACAGCTTTGGGCAGAGACTTATAAAGGAAAGCTTGCTGATATTTTCGATATACAGGAAAATGTTTCGAAGCAAATTGTAGATATGTTGATGGTCAAACTGACACCTACTGAAAAGGTTGTATTAACAAAACGCTCAACTGTTAATGCAGAAGCTTTTGATTATTACCTTCGTGCAAGAGATTTGTTATATCAAAGATCAAAAAAGAGCATGTTAATGGCTACTCAGCTCTTTCAGAAAGCTATTGACCTTGATCCAAGATATGCGGAAGCTTATGCAGGTCTTGGAGAATCGTATTCTTCCCTTTATCTTGATGCTGAACGAAATGTTGCCTGGCTGGATAAAGCAATCGAATCCAGTCTTAAGGCTCTTATGTATGATCCTACATTATCTGAAGCGTATGCAGCCTTGGGCCTTTCTTATTTTAATAAACAATTATATGATGATGCGGTAACTGCAAGTCAGAAAGCTATCGAACTTGATCCAAATAATTTCCTTGGCTATTGGATACTTGGCAGGATTTATCATAACAGGGATCGAGATAAAGAAGCTGTAAATTTATTTCAGAAAGTCGTCCAGCTTAATCCTGATTTTTATTCAGTATACGGCGATTTGCAGATAGTCTATTCAAGACTTGGAGAAAAAGAAAAGTATAATGAAATTCTCCAAACAGCTTTAAAAGTTTATGAAAGATATTTATCCCAGCATCCTGATGATGCAAGAGGACATATGTATTTTGCAGTAGATTTAGCTCAGGTTGGAAGAAAAGATGAAGCAAAAATACAGGCTGTTAAAGCCCTTAAGTTAAGTCCCGATGATCCTTTAATGCTCTATAATGCGACCTGCTTTTATTCTCAAATGG